>NZ_JAUBOJ010000359.1:0-8069 GCF_036700185.1 Microcoleus sp. BM001215392
CGGGGACTTTGATAAAACTCTTGTCCCCCCCTTCTTAAGGGGGGTTAGGGGGGATCAATCCCTAATAGTCAAACAGCAGACTGGTATTACGTTTGACGTTAAGTTGACACTAATAGGCATTGCCGTGTCCCTAGCTACGCCAGATTAATTGTAGGCAGACTCCAAAAGCCGTGTCCTAATTTCTTACTTATTTCGACACGCTAGCGAGAATCTTTTCCATTTCAGCAAGCTCGACTGCGCCGGAGAAAGTTTTGCCGTTCATAATAAAGAAGGGAGTGCCTTCGATGCCCAATTGTTGGGCGAGTTGCACATCTTTGGCAATGGCTGCTTCGGCAGCGGGGCTGTTGCGATCGCTGTTGAATTTATCTAATTTGAGATTGAGCTTTTGGGCGATCGCTCCGTAAAATGGCTCCCCTAACTGTTTTTGGCCTTCAAACAAAGCGCTGTAATATTCCCAGAATTTTCCCTGCTGTTGAGCCGCCCAAGCTGCTTTAGCTGCTGGCAAAGCTTGAGGGTGAATTGAACTCAAGGGAAAATGCTTGTAAGCTAAAGTAACTTTGTCTTGGTGTTTTGCCATAAACTGCTTGACATTATCGTGAGCGCGCGCGCAAAACGGACATTGAAAGTCAGAAAATTCTAAAAGTACAATCTGCTGCGAAGCCGAACCCGTGCTGGGAGAATCCCCGATCGCCGATTTGGGATTAGTTTTCATCGCCTGCAAAAAAGACTCCTGCGCTGCTTTGAGAGACTGCTGCTGCTGTTGCTGGTACGCTTGTACGGAATCTACGATTGCTTGCGGGTTTTCGCGGATCACCTGCAAGACTTGCTCTTTAAACTTGGGATCGACTGGATTACCACCGGCTGACTGGGCGGGGGAACAACCGATAAATACAAGGCAACCCGCAAGCAGTGCAGCCAAGCAGAAAGCTTGCTGGCTGCGGAGTTTTCGCCAAATAGTGGATAGGTTCATCTTTTTTTTCTGATTCACGGCAACACTTAATCCTACATTTAATTTTGCGGAGTGTCAGGTGTAGGGCAGTTGATGGCTGTGCAGATATTTTTATGTGCGAGCAATAATTAGTAATTGGCGATCGCAATTTCGGAGTGGATAATTAGCACTGGGTTTCACTCACCCGAACAGCAACCCGCGGCATAATTAATAAATATTTTTCAAACTCTCGGAATTTAGTATGATATTGTATCAAGGAGTTTGTAGTGAGAGATTGAGTCTGCATAAAAATTTTAGGACTAAAGTCCTCACTACAAACAATCTGTCAAAGTTTGTAGTGAGGACTTCAGTCCTTCCTCAATTATTTGCGGTTGCTGAGCCATTTAGCAGCAACTATTCCCACAATACCCGCAACCACTGGATTGCCCAAAAACTTCATCAAACTAGGCTGTTCTGCCAGCACGTCTCGGAAAATATCCGGGTGATTGTGATAGGTAAACGAAGCCAGCTTGCTAACATCATCAGCAGTCATGCGGCTCGCGTGGTGGGTAGAAAGTCCTAGCTGCTTTTCCAACTGGCGATCCTTCAATCCTCTCTTGTCCAACTGCTTGAAGAATTCCCGTGCTACATCGTCCCGTTCGTTTGGCTTGATTTGGGCGATCGCCTTTTGTAGTTCAGGTTCCAACTGGGCCGGCGGGAGGGAGTCGTGATTCAAAGAACGCCCGAATAGTTGTTTGCGCTGATCCGGCGAAGTTCTCTGAGCAAAATCGTCAAAGTTTTCGTACTGTTCCCCGGTTGTCTCCGGCATCATTTCTCGATCGCCCTGGGCCAAATCGCTCATGATTTGACGCTTGTAATTATCGCTGCTACTCATGATTTTTTTCCATTTACAAAAAGTTTTCGTCGCAAACAGAATTTTTGTGGCTGCCAAAAACTGCGAAGTATTAAGCGGCCGTGCCGCTACGATTTAAGCTTTTCAACCAACTCAAGACTTGTATTCAATTTGATTTGATTGCTGGTCGTACTTGGCAGTTAAAATCAGTTTTTTGTCAGGAGCGTAAACCAAAACACTTACATCTTGGTTCGGGAAATTGCGGTGGAAGCCTTGAGCTAAAGATTTAGCCAAATCTTTGACTTCTGTAGGACGGACTTCAGGCGTGATCACAACTCCCAATTTGTTGTTGTCTCGCACATAAGCATCCTGAACCAGACCTTTAGCCGTCTTTGTCACCCATTGACCAAAATCTTGACCTGCGATCGTATTACCGCGTTCTAACTGGGTGTAATAACCCTGGCTCCCACCAATCGCTACAGGTGCATTAGTCGGTTTCTGTGCTGACACTCCTGGCGTACACGCAGTATTAACAGCCAAGATGAAAACTAATATTAAGCCCGCAACTAATTTGCGACTCTGCTGCAATAAGCTCACCTTTTTTCCTCCATTTTGAAAGATTTTTCCAGAGTTGAGAGGGTCAGTTTTTGCGACCCTCTCAGTGAGTATTAGGCTCAGTCTATTTTCTTTTTGATCTCGTCTTTGACATCTTCGACTGTGTGGCTGGCTTCAGCTTGTTTTTGCTTCATTTTGCCTTCAGCTTTATCCTTGGGATCGCCAGTAACGTTGCCCAGGGCTTCTTGAGCAGCGCCTTCGATATTTTTACCAGTTGCCTTCGCTCTATCTTCAATGCTCATGATTTTCTCCTTATCTGTATCTAATTTGACATTTTTTACTTAAATTCATCATAGGTAACAACGCGTTGCCTTGCACTCTACCTGTAGGAAGAAACTAGATCAAAGCTCGGTCTACCGAATTTCCAAAAGATTTAACGGATATAGGCAATAGGGAATAGGGAATAAGGAATAATACATCAGCATAAGTTATTTTTGAGTTGGGGATGCACTGCTAGTTTCCTGCTTAGCATTTTTCACCTCAACTGCTAACTGCTACGAAGTTCTTCGCTCTATAATTTCAGCCTGTCGTCACCGCCAAGCCCCACAATTGTTTTTAATTAGGGCTTGCTGAAAAAGTCTATACAGTGGATAAACGAGACTAGACAGCTTTAAAAATAGTAGGTTCGTTGCCTAATTACCAAATTTACCCATAGATTTACCTGTGAAAGTACAATAGTTGTGAACTTCGCTTATCCTAGAACTTGCACTTGTTCGAGCCCAAAAAGATTGAAATCCTTATCTGGTATGCCTTTTGCTTTTGTTTTCAGCAAGCGCTAATTAAAAAAAATTCAAATATTTTTGATTTAATGATGATTGGTCTCGTCAACTCAAGCCTTTTTCCCTAGTTCTGTGGTAGATAACTAAAGTTTTTTTATTGATACTGTATATCGCTCAATTATTATAAATTTTTTATTGTCAAAAAGATGGTGTAAACAAGACTGTATCTTGCCCACACCCTCAATCAAGCACTATTAGTTTTAATTTGGATGTTGATGACATTCTTCATCTATTTTTTGCTGAAGTTCTTCTTTCAACTGTTGAACAGCCCGCAGAGTTTGAGCATTTTCTTGTTTGTGCTGGCTGAGCGCTTTTTCCGTTACTTCACCGAGCAATTCTTCCCTTGATTTGGGTAGCGTGACTTGAGTCTCGCTGACTGTCGGGGTCGCGTCTTCTTCAGTATTCATTAGTTTTCACCCTATTTTGTGCAAACAAAATTTATTTTCAATCAGGCTAGTTAAAAGTGATTAACCTTAAGTCGATTATAAGGGAAATCACTTGCTATCTCCCTCTGCCCGAAGGGAGATAGCAGGTTGGTAAAAGTTTATGAGTTTTTGAGAGAGGGTACTATACTAAGAGAAATCACGGAGAGTTGAATCTACCGGAAGTGATATCTGCGCGGGCGAATAGTGGGTGAGTGGGTGAATTTACTTGGTGGCTGACCCGCTGCTATGCGGCAAATGAGTTGACTAGAGGGAAAGGAGGAGAGCGTCAAAGAGTGGGGGAGACGGAGAATTTTTGTAGGGGACAATCTCACAAGTGGATTCTGCTGAGTGGTTGGCAAGGCTATTTCGACATCGGTAACAGATGAAGCAATAAATGGTTGACACCAGGAATGCAGAATTAACTCACGGGTCGGATGTTTGACTGAAAAAATCAACAAAAGGCAGCAATTGCTAAGTTTTGTGGCGCTAGGGTGAAATAATTTGCTAAACAAGAGTTAGCATCAAGGCTAAATTCCAGCACGATCGAACTAAAATTTTTGTTATTAGTAAAAAATATCTAAAACTTTATGGGAGCAAGGAGCAGTAACCCCCTCGAAGCAGCCGGCCCGACTCGTGAGCCGATCAAAATAGGCGTGTTGCATTCGCTGACGGGCACGATGTCTATCAGCGAAATTTCTGTTAAAGATGCGACGCTGTTGGCTGTGGAGGAAATTAATGCGGCGTCCGGGGTACTCGGACGCCCATTGAAAGCGGTGATAGAAGATGGAGCCAGCGATTTGCAGACTTTTGCTCAAAAAGCTAAGCAATTATTCCTAGAATCTCAGGTGGCGGTGGTATTTGGCTGTTGGACTTCGGCGAGCCGCAAAGCTGTACTGCCGGCTTTGGAGCAGAGTAACGGGTTGCTGTTTTATCCGGTGCAGTATGAAGGGCTAGAACAGTGTCCGAATATTTTTTATACTGGTGCAGCCCCGAACCAACAGATTGTACCAGGGGTGAATTACTTGCTCGCGACGGGGAAACGCAAAATTTTCCTGTTGGGTTCTGATTATATTTTTCCCCGGACGGCAAATAGAATTGTGAAAGCTCAACTGGCGGCACTCGGCGGAGAGTTGGCGGGGGAAGTTTATCTGCCGCTGGGTTCGAGGGAGGTGGAGGAGGCGATCGCACATATTTTAGCAGTGAAACCGGATGCGATTCTCAACACTCTCAACGGCGACAGCAATGTGGCTTTTTTCCTTCATCTGCGGGAAGCTGGTCTGAAACCGGAGGATTTGCCGGTGATGTCGGTCAGTGTAGCAGAAGAGGAAGTGCGGGCGATCGGGCCGTCCAACATTGCCGGACATCTGGTGGTTTGGAATTATTTTCAAACGGTGGATACACCAGAAAATCGGAAATTTGTCGAGGCTTATAAAGCGAGATACGGGGAAAATCGTGTCACGGATGACCCGATCGAAGCGGCTTATTTGGGCGTTTATCTGTGGAAGGAAGCAGTAGAAAAAGCTGGTTCGATAGATGTGGCTAAAGTCAGGGCGGCTGCTAAAAATATTGAGTTTGCAGCGCCATCGGGTCAAGTAAAAATAGATGCCCAAACGCAGCATACCTGGAAAACAGTGCGGATTGGTCAGGTGCGATCGGACGGTCAAATTGAGGAAATTTGGAATTCCGGCGCGCCCGTACAGCCAGATCCTTTTCTCAAAAACTATCCTTGGGCGGCAGCACTCGCTCCGAGGCAGATTTCTCTAGGAAGTCGGGCTTCTTTGATCGGGCTGTTTGCGATCTTGGTAGTGCTTGCTTGGATGGCGGCGGGAGTCGGGTGGATGGCTTCTGTGGAAATGAACAACTATTTGCTGGCTGAGGCTGCCTCAGCTCGGGCGGGGGTTCCCGCAGCAGCAATGGCGCTGCTGGTGGAGCAAGCTCAGGCGGTGGTGATGCGAACTCAAAATTGGCTGGTGGGGGCTGTGGTTTTGAGTTCGATCGCCGGAATAGTGGCTTGTGTGTCGGTGTCGGCAATTATGCGGAATCTCGGGTTACTGCGGAAAACTGCGCAACAGATGGCGAGCGGTGATTTGACGGCTCGATCGCCTGTGGTGTCTAATGACGCGATCGGGGTGCTATCTTCTACTCTCAATACAATGGCCCAGCAAATTAACAGTTTGCTCACAGGTTTGGAGGTGCGGCAGCGACAGCTAGAGGAGCGATCGGGCGAATTGGAAGTCGCTAAGAACGCTGCGGAAGCTGCTAACCGGGCGAAAAGCACATTTTTGGCAAATATGACTCACGAGCTGCGAACGCCCCTGAATGCGATTATCGGCTACAGCGAGCTGCTGCAAGAAGAGGCGATCGAACTCGGCGAGGAAGAGTTTGTGATGGATTTGGCCAGCATCAATATGGCCGGCAAGCAGTTGCTGAACATTATTAGTGACATCCTGGATATTTCTAAAATTGAAGCCGGAAAAATGACTCTTTTCTTGGAGACTTTCGAGGTGTTGAATTTGGTCGATCGGGTTGTGACGACAGTTCAACCGCTGATCGGCAAAAATGGCAACACTTTGAGCGTCAATTGCGATCGCGATATCGGCACGATTTACGCTGATTCCTCGAAGCTGGGACAAGCGCTGTTGAATTTGGCGAGCAATGCTGCTAAGTTTACCGATCGAGGCAAAATTACGATTAATGTTTGGAAGGAAGAAGGGGAAGTTTTGCTGGTGGGGAATACCGAGGAAATTTCGGCAACTCCCCTTAGACGCGAAAATGCTGCGATCGTTTTCCAAGTCACCGATACGGGTATTGGAATGACAGAGGATCAGGTGTCGAGGCTGTTCGGGGCTTTTGCGCAAGCAGACGATTCGACTACCCGCAGGTACGGCGGCACCGGTTTGGGGCTGACAATTAGCCGGAAGTTTTGCCAGATGATGGGCGGAGATATTAATGTTGAGAGCGAGTTTGATTGCGGTTCTACTTTTACGATCCGGTTACCGATGATGATGAAAAGGGAAAAAGCAGTCAAGGGCGATCGAGCAATCCCAGAAATATCAGCGGCTGTTTCTTTGAACTCCGATCGGAGTGAACTCCCGACAGAAGTAAATAAGCCAACAGAAGTGCGATCGCAACCGCTAGAACTTCCCGATGCTGCGACTGTGCTAGTGATTGACGACGATCCGGATTCGCGGGATTTGATCAGCCGCTGTTTGTCGAAAGAAGGATTTCGGGTGCTGTCCTCAGCTAGCGGGGAAGCAGGGCTTGAGCTAGCTAAGGAGTCGCGACCGGATGCAATTACTTTGGACGTGATGATGCCAAGTATGGACGGCTGGGCGGTGCTGTCTGCTTTAAAAGCCGATCCGGATTTAGCTAATATTCCGGTAATTATGTTGACTTTTTTGGATGACAAAAATCATGGTTTGGAATTGGGGGCGGCAGAGTATTTGAGGAAGCCTTTGGATTACAAGCGCTTTGCTGATTTATTGAGTAAATATCAACGCCCGCAAAAGTAGTCAGTAGTCAGTAGTCCTGCCGTCAGTAGTCATTAGTTGTTATCTCCGATCCCCTCAACTACCGGAATAAAAAAAAGGTTTGATCGTTCGGAATGCGAGTCCGCATCCATCTGAGGACTAAAGTTAGAACGCTCAAACCAATCTTAGTATGTTCATGCGATCGGACATGATATTAGTCATTAGTTGTTAGTAATTTAGAATTCAATACGGTTCAGTTAGCGGTTGTCGCTAGCGAGGAAAGAAGCAATCGAGCGTATCTGTTTTTAGTCTCGTTTTGCCGACCGGACTGTCCGATCTGAACTGTATTGATTTAGAATTACTATAATATGTGAAAAATAGGACTTTAAGATATGACGGATAGAAGTGCTTTGCTCACCAGAATTACTCAAACACCTGGTAAATGTGGCGGCCGCCCCTGTATTCGGGGCATGAGAATTCGCTTTCTTCGATATTTTGGAAACACTGGCAGACAATGTAACCCCTAGCGAGATTCTAGCTGACTTTCCCGATTTGGAACCCGAAGACATTCAAGCGTGTTTGCTTTTTGCATCTCTCAGCATTGATTTCCCCCGGATAGCAGTATGATTTTCTGGTTGAATGCTCAATTGCCTCCTAGTTTGGCGAAATGGTTAACCGAAACATTCGGTGTTAACGCTGTTACATTGCAAGAGCTTGGGTTGCGGGATGCTCAGGATATTGAGATATTTAATGCAGCTCGTGCCAACGGATCGGGCACAGTTATCATAACTAAGGATAGGGATTTTGTTGATTTAGTAATTAGCCGCATCAAACCCGCCTCAAATTCTTTGGCTAACCTGTGGCAACATTACAAATAAAGATTTGCAGCGCATTTTTACTCGTGCTTTTCCTGACGCACTTGAGCTATTTAAGGATGGCGAAAATATTAGACAAGAGTGCAAAAATCCTAGAAGGGCGTAGCATTTGGACATAAAATCT
>NZ_JAUBOJ010000360.1:0-8060 GCF_036700185.1 Microcoleus sp. BM001215392
AATAACTTATATGCGGTCATGCTTCGCCCTCTTCCAAAACCAGATGCACCCGTTTCCAGTCGCGTTACTGGCATCGATTTAACACCGGCAATGCTAGAACAAGCCAGAATTTTGGCAGAGCAAAAAAACTTGACTAATCTCTCGTGGCTGCAAGGCGATATCGAAACGCTACCGTTTCCCGATGAGAGTTTTTCGATTGTGCTGAGTCGTTACGCTTTCCATCACTTCTTGCAGCCGGATGTTGTGCTGTCGGAGATGGTTAGGGTGTGTCGCGCGGGCGATCGCATTTTGATTGCTGATGTGGCAATGCCGCCGGAAAAAGTGGATGCTTACAACTATATTGAGAAGCTGCGCGATCCATCTCATACTCGCGCCTTGACGTTGGAAGAGTTGCCTAAATTAGTCGCAGATGCGAATCTGCAAAATGTCAAATTAGCATTTTATAAAGTAGAATTGGAGCTAGAACAGCAGTTAGCTGCTTCTTTCCCCAACCCCGGCGATGACGATAAGCTGCGACAACTTTTTAGAGAAGATATTGGTGTTGACAATCTGGGGATTGGCGCGCATTTGCGAGGCGATGCAATTCATTATGCGGTTCCCATCGCTGCGATCGTTGGCGAGAAAGCAAAGTTATATAGCAATCCTAAATGATTCAGATAAATTTGTAGGGTAGTGTTCCCGTGCCTACCCCATTGATTTTCTAAATATAAGGTGCGTCGCCAGTAATAACTCTCGCTGCTACAACTATTAATTCCAGGTACGTTGTTGCGCTGTCTTCGCTCTTTCCAATATCCCAAAAAGAGCGCTGAAGCGCAACAACGTACCTGCTCAAAAATAAAATGCTAAGTCTTTAATTATAAGAGACTATTCCATACGATCGCACCAGCAACTCCCCAAATCGAATACCTAGTTTCGATACCAACCTCCCGGTTCAACCTTCAAATCCAGCGTTGTTTTGAAATCAGCCAAATAGTTGAACATTTCCGCCCCCGCAGAATTTTCTTCATTTTTGAGTCCGCCCTGCCACACCTTTTTATCGAAGGTTCCGACAACCAAATAATCATTGCCGATCGCCTGCGGTGCGATTTTCTGCAAGGCTAACATCAATTCTGCCTCCAATTCATCTTGATGCGCCATAATTAACTCGCATTTCGAGCAGTAGCGACAGGTTTTTCCCTGTATGAGTGGGCCCAGGCCCTCAATCCAGATAAACAAAGCAAATTTCCGCAGATGTGTCAGTTTTTCACACTTCGGACATTTGCTCAACCGGATATCGCTATACGGGTTCAGCATGAAGGAATATCGAGGTTTTAATTTGCCAATGTAAGTTTTAGACTTAGCCATCGCAGTAATCCACGGAAGAATTAATGATTTAATGTTAGCAGCAAGACATTCGATCGCACATAATATGATGCAATTTTTGTTACTTTTTGTATTGGCGGGACTGTGCGAAATAGGCGGTGGCTACTTGTTTTGGCTGTGGTTGCGCGAAGGCAAAAGCCCTTCGTTAGCAGTAATTGGGATGGTTATCTTGGGGGTTTACGGAGTTCCACGCTGCAACCTGCTACTTTCGGACGCGCGTATGCGGCTTGCGGGGGCGTTTTTATTGTGCTGTCGATTCTGTGGGGCCCGATTGTCGATCGCGTTGTTCCCGATAAATACGATTTACTGGGAGGGTGGATTGCATTGCTGGGCGTTTTGGTGATTATCTACGCACCTCGCCGTTAGCAGCCGGAACCCGGGGGAATTATACCATTTTCAATTTTCAATTATTGTAGAATGCAGCGGGCTCTCGAAGTCGATCGCGCTAAATACTTGTTCGCAAAGTCGATCGGCTAAACTTAAACTTGAATTATGGCGAAGGAGCAGCTATGAAAAAAGTAGCAGTATTTGGCAACACCGGAGGCGGTAAATCCACTCTTAGCAAGAGATTATCGGACATCACTGGATTGCCACTTCATATCTTAGACAAGATTCAATATCGATCGGGCGGCGTTGAGGTTTCACAGGAAGATTATAAGCGCGCCCATCAGCAAATTTTGCAGGCTGACAGATGGATTATTGACGGCTTTGGTTGCACAGAAACCCTCTGGCTGCGACTTGATGAGGCGGATACCCTGGTTTTTATCGATCTACCGCTATACGTGCATTTCTGGTGGGTGACTAAACGACTGATCTCGGGTTACTTTAAACCGCCCGCAGGCTGGCCGGAAAACAGTCCAATATTAAAGAGTTCGATTACCAGTTACCGCGTGCTTTGGTTGTGTGACAAATATTTGAACCCAAAATATCGCGAATATATCGATCGGGCGCGAAGTACCAAAAGTGTTTATCACATCACATCGACTGAGCAGATTTCGCAATTTTTTGCATCAATTGAAAATGAGTTTAACTTTGAAGATAGTGCACCAGCCTAACGACTCAACTAAACTAAACCTGTATGTCGGACTTGAACGGGACGTGCTATAGTTGCCATTAATATTGATGTAGCACCACAATTCGGCTTTCGCCGGCGCTAAGCGATGTCTACCGAAACATTAGTTAACTGGCTCGAAGAGAGCACCGAATTAGGCATATTATCCCGCGACATTTTACAGGCGATCGCCCTGGAAATGTCCATGTCAACTTTTCCCCCGGGATTTCGAGTGGTAATCGAAGATACACCAGTCACCAATCTCTACATCCTAGAAGGGGGAGTTGCCGATCGCTACCGCCGCAAACAACCGGGCTTAATGTGGGGGAGCAGTTTGTTACCGGGGGCGATCGTCAATTTATCGGCACTCCAGCGATCGCAACCGGCAGATAGTAGAATTATTACTCGTACAGAATGTCAATTTTGGGTCATTAGTGCCGATCGCTGGCGCAGTTTGCTAGAAAAATATCCACGCATCACCGAAGCCTACGCTCAACGTTTGGCCGCGAAATTAGAGCAGCTAGAAGCAGAAATCGCCTATGAAAGAGAGCGTCAAAATGCCCTCCGCAGCTATCTAGTACCGCAGGCGAAACGGGGAGTCATCGGGAATAGCCGTTATGCGGTAAAATTGCGCCAACAAATTCGGGCTGCATCGAGTGACGAGCGATCGGTATTAATTTCTGGCGAACCAGGTTTAGAAAAGGATAATTTAGCTGCTTTAATTCATTTCGGTTCCAATCGTCGCAGCCAGCCAGTTATTCAGCTAAAAAGTGCCTTGCTTCAGACAAACGGAGCCGAATTATTCGGGCGTTTGGGCAGTAAACCGGGACTGCTGGAATGGTTGGGAGAAGGCACGTTAATTTTAAATGACGTTCAAGAATTACCAGCTCAATTAAGCCCCCAAATTCAGCAACTATTAACCGAGGGAACCTATACACCAGTTGTCAGAGAAGGACAAATACCGCCGCCACCGCGTTCTAGCAATGCCCGGATAATTTTAATCTCAGAAATCGTCCAACCCCAGCTAGATAAGCTGACGCAACACAAGATTAAAGTCCCGTCATTGCGGGTGCGCAAAGAAGATTTAGAGGCACAAGTTAACTATTATCTCAACATCTTTTCTCGCCAAAAAAAATTAGTCAAGCCCCAAGTCACGCCGGAAGCAATTCGCCGCTTGCAAACCTACGATTTTCCCGGGAACTTGCAGGAATTGCAGGGAATGGTCGATCGCGCTTTAGCTCAAGCACAGGGAAGTCAGGTATTAACAGAAGAAGTCTTTTGGGCGCAGGCGACAAAGCAACAAAAATTTAGACTCAATTTATTCAAGATATATCCCAAATTTCGGCAATTTTTACGGAGCGATTGGTATCCCGATCGCGTGAATTATTGGTTTACTACGTGGGTATTTGCATTGGTAGTAACTATCCTGTTTGTTGCTCCCCAAGATCGACAGCATAATTTTGCCCTAAATATCTTTTGGGCTTGGTGGTGGCCGTTAATTTTATTATTATTCCCCATCATCGGGCGATTGTGGTGCGCTTTTTGTCCATTTATGATTTATGGAGAAATCGTCCAGAAACTATCGCTGAAAATTTTCCCGCGCACTCTCAATAAATGGCCGCGCCAACAAGCCGAAAAATGGGGTGGCTGGTTTCTCTTCGGATTATTTACTCTAATATTTCTGTGGGAAGAGTTGTGGAATTTAGAAAATACCGCCTATTTATCCAGTTGTTTGTTATTGCTAATTACGGCGGGCGCGGTAATTTTTTCGCTGATATTCGAGAGGCGGTTTTGGTGTCGTTATTTATGCCCGATCGGCGGCATGAATGGATTATTTGCTAAACTCTCAATTATCGAACTGCGCGCCCAACAGGGAACCTGCGCGGCAGAATGCAGCACCTACCATTGCTATAAAGGTGGCGAAGGTTTTGGGGAAGGATTAACTACTAATGGATGTCCAGTTTATTCCCATCCCGCGCAATTAACCGATAATAAAGATTGCGTCTTGTGCATGACTTGCTTGAAAGCTTGTCCGCATCGATCGGTAGAATTAAATTTGCGCCCTCCCGGCATTGAATTGTGGACTACCCACGTTCCCCACGGTTATGAAGTTGCCCTATTATTTCTATTATTAGGCGGAATTTATATCCACCGCTTACCGGAAATAAATAGTTTGTTGGGGCTGGGCATCAATTTAGAACAATTTTTGCCTCATTTAGGACTGTCAATCGCGGTGTTAATGATCCCGCCGATGATTCCGTTAGTTGCCTATGCAGTCATGCAAGCAATTTATCGATTGGGAAAAGCAGAAACTATCCCATTTAAAATTACTAAACCCCTTTCATTTGTCTGTCTCGCCTACGGATATCTACCTCTAGTTTGGGGCGGTAGTTTGGCTCACTATTGGCGATTGGGTTTGCAGGAAGGCGGGCGAGTGATTCCCGTAACTTTTGCGACTTTCGGACAAATTAGAGATGATTTGCCGAGTTTTGTCGGAGATCCGGCGGTGATTAGTTTCTTGCAAGGTCTAACTTTAATTGTGTCATTGTTGGTGACGATATTTGTGACTCAGAAAATTGCCAAGCGCTCGATTAAATCTTTGATTCCTCAGCATTTAGCGAGTTTGTGTTTGATGGTGAGTTTGTGGTATGCGATCGTGGGAAATTAATGTAAAATAAAACAAGGATGATTGACTATGACTTCACAACTTCAACAAGCGATCGATCTTGCTCAGTCCCTGTCATTGACAGAACAACTTGAACTACTTAAAACACTATCCGCTATTATTCAACGCACCCATTCTCTGGAAACTCAAGCTGCAATAACAGAGGAAGATACAGATTTTTCAATAGCAAGCTTTCGCCAATCTTGGCAGCAAGCCATAACCGAACAAACTTTACCCCTTGCTCAACTGTGGGAGGGAATCGACGTTGACTGATTCTCCCCTTGTTGAGATTCGTCTCACACCTGAATTTCAGCGAAAATTGAAAAACCTCGCCAAGAAATACCGGCAAATTCCAACCGATATTCAACCTGTGCTTGAACAATTACAAGTTGGAGATTTTCTGGGAGATAGAATCCCTGACATTGGCTTCCCAGTTATGAAGGTGCGGATTAGAAACAGCGATACTCAAAAAGGTAAGAGTGGTGGTTATCGCCTAATTTACTGGATTTCATCAACCACGCTGATTGTTTTACTGGACATTTACTCAAAATCAGAGCGCGAAGACATTGAGATAGAGGAGATTCGTCAAATTATCAAAGGGTTCAGCACAACTCCTGAAGAAACAGATGCTTGAGTTTTTTCGTTTTAATCACGCAAGTAAGCCAGCTTGAAGCAAACTATGTCAATACCGAAAAAAGGAACAAGAAAAATCCTTGTTGACGGGGAGCCTTTCATCTGGCTCATCCGCAGACAAGCTACTAATATTCAAGCAGAATCCGGCTGCGGAAATCTTCATGTTGCTGTCGAACACGCTGAAAAACCAGGCTCGGCATTAGTTATTATCACCGATCGCCCTCATCCTCAAGGTTGGAGTCGAACTAACTGTGAATTTATACCGGTAAAACCTGCTGAGGGAGCACCACCAGAGGTAAAAGTATGGCAGATCATCTCGACGCAAGAAGTTCAATCAGTAACACCCTCTGATGTAGGACAATGGATACGGCAAGCGGTGCAACTTGGATGGGCGCCTAGGCGATCTGGAATAACTTTTCACGTGCAGATTGCAGGGGAGTGCATGGAAAAAATATAATGCTTTATGCTGTTGCCCAACATAAAGCATTATATTAAAGCTAATTCAGTTGATTTGGTAAATGTAAACATCGTCTGAAAGTTAAAAGTGTATAATTAAGTTGACAACGACAGAGAACTGCGATGACTATTCTGAAACCCCGTTATAGCAAGCAAGAGTTTGCACGACTTGGCGATGAGATATACGATCGCATAGTGCGATCGCAAGTTGAGCCGAGTAACAAAGGTAAAATTGTGGCGATCGATATTGAGACATCTGCATGGGAGATCGATAGTAACGAGATAGTTGCCTGTAGCCGACTCCGAACAAAGTACCCCACTGCTCAGATATGGATCGTGCGCGTTGGTTCAACCTATGTCCGTCGTTTTGGTGCCGGTCGCATCCAAAAAGCAAAATGATTACAGGAGTAGTTAACGGCGATTATGAACCAATTCTTCGCATATCCATCTACAGCAGTAACGGTGAACTATACGAGCGAGATGCTGTTGTAGATACGGGTTTTAATGGCTGGCTATCTTTACCACCAGATTTGGTTGTTATTTTAGGATTGCCTTGGCAGAGACGAGGACGGGCAATACTAGCTGACGGCAGTGAGAGTATATTTGATATCTATGAAGCAACTATTCTCTGGGATGGTCAGCCAGTTACTATACCAATTGATGAAGCTGATTCAGATCCACTTATTGGTATGTCATTGATGGATGGCTACCAGCTAACAATTCAGATTGTAGACAGCGGTATCGTGACTCTCAAAAAAATATAAAGTATAACAAATTACTACGCTCGATGCTGGGCAACAAAGTTGACAAAGGACGCTAATTGTGATAATGATATTTACACATTCAAATATATAGTTATCGACGCACTCCAAAAAAAGAAACCGGGTTTTCAACCGAGATAGAGGGCCTCAAGCAAGTATTTGGATAAAAACCCGGTTGTCGATCGCCACCCGTGCGCCCAGGACTAATCTCCCAAAAATTGTCAAAAATAATTTATTAAATATAAAAAAAAATCCCGAACTTATGAGCGACTCATCAACCCGGCCAGCCAGAATTACCAAAGTTATCCCCGACAGCATCTGCGCCGAAATGGGATTTGATGCCGGAGACTCGATCGTCGCCATCAACGGCCAAAAACCCAGAGACTTGATCGACTATCAATTCCTGTGCGCCGATGAATTTCTGGAACTAGAAGTTTTAGATGCTAAAGGTAAAACTCACAAGTTAGAAATAGAAAAAGACTATGACGAAGACTTGGGTGTGGAATTTGAAACGGCCCTCTTCGACGGACTAATTCAGTGTAACAATCGCTGCCCTTTTTGCTTTATTGACCAGCAGCCTCCGGGAAAGCGCGAAACTCTCTATCTCAAAGATGATGACTACCGCCTCAGCTTTCTTTATGGCAGCTATCTCACTCTCACCAATCTGACGGAAAAAGAATGGAACCGCATCGAACAAATGCGGCTTTCTCCTCTCTATGTTTCCGTGCACGCTACGGAACCGGATGTGCGGATTCGGTTGTTGAAAAATTTTCGCGCTGGGAAGATTCTCGAACAAATCAAATGGTTTCAAGAGCGGCGCTTGCAAATTCACGCTCAAGTTGTGGTTTGTCCGGGGATTAATGATGGCGAACATTTGGAACGCACTTTGTTGGATTTGGCAAAGTTTCATACTGGAAATATCCCGGCTGTGGCTTCGGTGGCTGTGGTGCCGGTGGGTTTGACTCGCTTTCGTCCTGCGGAAGATGAATTAATTGCTGTAACTGCCGAAAAAGCGCGGGAAGTTATCGCGCAAGTGCAGAAAATTCAAGAGGTTTTGAGTGGGGGGAAAGGTGGTAAAAAGGCGAATAAAAAAAGTTTAAAATTCACCCCCCCCAGCCCCCCCTTACTAAGG
>NZ_JAUBOJ010000361.1:0-8058 GCF_036700185.1 Microcoleus sp. BM001215392
TTTATCTGCGTTTATCTGTCTGACATCTGCGGTTTCTGTATCAATCAAAGACTTAAGCAATCTTGTCTTCTCAACTTGTACATCCAGAAATCCGAAAAAGCCTCTAATTTCTGCCTGTCATCTGGAGTGTGCGGGATACAAGGTGTTGCTATCTGAAGCTGAAACCAAATATTTGCGATCGCTATTTATTTTTAATCGCTCAAGGATACGGGAGATAGGCGGCGCTGATGATGCTATTGGCGCGGGAATTGTGAAGCTGGAACAGTTGCAAAAATTTAGTCAAAGCCGTAAGATCGATCGGGAGATTCATCTGAATATTGGCATCGGTACCCATGTACGTGATACGATGGTGGGGATTATTGAAGATCCGAATCGGATGCCAGCCGATGCGCTGTCGGACGGTGTGAATTTCGCGGCTCATCTGTAAAGTCTGACTGAGTATACCACAAGCCATTACTGTTGGTGAGGTGAGGTGTTAGACGTTGAAGTAGAACCAGTGCGATCGCTCAAAACTCAAATTTTGCCGATTTTTGGTGAAGCACTCAAAGAATCTTGTCAGGAAAATTTTGCTAATGCCATTTTTTTTTAAACATATAGTGGCGCTAAATCTCCCTGAAAAATCCAGCAAACTCTACCTAAAAAGCATAAACTTATTGTTTGTTATAATATAGAATTTTTATAACTAAAATGGCGTGTTGATATTTACAGATAAGTGACACATATTAGGAGGAGGTAGGAAAATAATGACATCTGGAAGCTTACAGACTGTGACACAAGTCTATGGGGAATTCATCGAGCAATTTCCACCAGAACACGACTCGCTAGAACTTACATTTACGCCAAGTTCTCGCCCCATCAAGCAGCGCTGGCGCAATAATAGGGTATCTGCTTATTTTGTCGCAGATTATTTGTCCAGCTTTATCCCAGTAGACGAGCAGGATGCTAGCAGCGAAAAACGCATCAAACAAAGTAAGGGAGCAGTGAGTTACATTGCCAATGAATTATTAGAAAATGCGATAAAATTTAGCGATGAGAATTGCTATCAAAAGGTGAAGTTTGGGATACATTTTATAGGAGAATTTGATGTAGTCGCGGTGATTTTTGCCACTAACTATGTGCAACAACCAGCAGCTAATAAATTGCGGGAATTTATTACAAAACTCCTTAATTCTGACTCGAATGAACTGTATTTACAGCAGCTTGAAAAGAATGCTGAATCGGAAAGTGAAACATCGGGGCTGGGATTGCTGACGATGATTAATGACTATTCAGCTAAGATTGGTTGGAAATTTGAGACGATGCCCGATAGTTCTAATATGCTGGCTATTACGACGCTTGTTCAAATTAGCGTTTAGTTTTAACTATTTCAATATTGAAAAACCCAAAAACGGACGGATACAAGCCCCCGACTATCGGATCGGAGCGCTCCAAATGTTATACTTTTGTTGAACCTATTATATTTATCAGTTCCGTAAATCTAAAACCTCAAGTCTAAAATGTTAAATTGACTAGCTTTGTTGTGCGATCGCAATAATTAACTTAGGAAACCACCAAACAATGGATATTCAGGAAATAAAAGGTCAAGACTACAGTATTCAATACGATCCAGAATCCGCCACAGTCAGTTTCCAAGGTGAACTCAGCTTAGGTGGAGCCTCAGATTATGCGCCAATAGTTCAATTATTAGAAGAGGTCGCCCAGAACGAACCACCTCACATTACGTTGAACGTCAAAAAATTGGATTTTGTTAACAGTTCAGGGATTAATATACTATCTAAGTTTGTCATTACTGTGCGAAAAAAGAAAACAATTCAACTCTTAGTAGTGGGTTCGACAGATGTTCCTTGGCAACAAAAATCTCTCAAGAATTTAGAAAAGCTGTTGCCAACTTTGAAGTTAGAATTAGAGTAGATATGTGCAGATTTTAACCGCCGAGTTAGCGGAGCGAATTCAGTGCAATTAACGCGCTGCGCTCCGGCACTTGGGCACCCGTGTCACTATTAATCAATGGAGGTATTTTTGATTGGGAAGCATCCTCCGGTATTGAAAAAACTTTTTTTACTGCGTGTTGGCAAAATTGCGATCGTCCTAAACTTCGCGGTTTCAAGGACGGGGTTGGTTATTTGATACATCGCATTGTCGATCGCGCGCGAGAACAGGTCAAAAGATCCTTGACCGCTGAGAGATAATCCTATACCAAAATACTTGGCTGCATTAACTGGCAATCGCGGGTTTTTGTCCCTGTAGCGAGGGTGGGAAGCTGTGGGCCCAAAGCGGGGATTTTGTGGCGGATTTGATATAATTTCAGCAGCTTGAGACTGAGAAAAAATCGGGCGATCGATCGAACTCGTCGTGGCGATCGCATATTTTGGGGTCGATCGCTCCTTGTGTCTTCTGCACGGAATGCACAAGACAAAGCCAACAGCCCTGGGGAGTGTTTTTCACAATGGTTTCTCAACAACGCGCGATCGCCCGCACCAGGGGCAAATTCCGTCTCCGCAGCATCCTGGTGGTTCCGTTTGTGTTACAAATTGTCGCTGCTGTTGGCTGGGTGGGCTATCTCTCCTACAGAAACGGAGAGAAAACAGTAAACGATCTCGCCAATCAGTTGGGGCGCTCCGTCAGCGCTAGGGTTTACGAGCGCGTCCAAAACTACCTGGAAACTCCGCCGCTAGTCAATCAAATCAATCAGGATTCTTTACCGCTGGGGGTGCTGAACTTCGAGGATTTGGAGCGCTCTCGACCCTATCTTTGGAAACAAGTTTTGCGCTTTAATTCGATCGGCTACGCAGGAATTGCCAACGAAAAAGGTCAGTACCTGCGAATTGGTTGGGTGAACCGGCTGGCCGGAGCCGAGCAACCTCAGCTTGCGCAGCAACTGAGCCCCGGGGGTGGCGACTTGCTCTACTACGACGTTGACGGTGATGGAAACCCGCAAAAAATTGAGAGGTCTCAGCCCAATTATGATGTTCGCAACCGCCCCTTTTACAAAGTGGTTGTCGAGAAAAAACAAGCAGCTTGGAGCGACGTTTACATTAATTTTGGCTACGGTACGCTGCAAATTAATGCCAGTCAGCCTTATTATGATGACGCAGGCAAACTGATTGGCATACTGACTTGCCAGATGGGACTCGATCAAATTCGCGGTTTCCTGCAAACCTTAAGCGTGGGCAATTCCGGTCAAGTATTTATCATTGAACCCAACGGCGATTTAATCGCCAGTTCGGTAAAAAATCAGCCTCTGTCGGTGGGAGAGGGCGAAAATAAAAAGCGACTCAAAACCCAGGACAACAGCAATCTACTGATGCGCCAAAGCGTGGTTTATTTGCTCGATCGCTTCCACCGCTTGGAAGACATTCAAGAAACCGCTCAACTCAATTTTCAGCTCAACGGTCAGCGGCAATTTCTCCAAGTTTCTCGGCTAACTGACAAGTACGGTCTCAACTGGCTGATTGTAGTTGTGGTTCCCGAATCCGACTTTATGGCGCAAATTTATGCTAACACTCGCAACACCATCTTGCTCTGTATTGTGGCTCTAATTGCCTCTGTTGGAGTGGGATTTCTTACCGCTAGCAGGATTGCTCGCCGGATTTTGGAAATTGCCAAAGCTTCAGAAAATCTCGCAGGTGGCGCTCTCAAGCAAAATGTTGATTCTAGCAAAATTTTTGAAGTTCAGATATTAGCTAATTCTTTTAACAGCATGGCTGGACAATTAAAAGAAGCCTTTGAAACTCTCGAAGATAAAGTTAAAGAACGCACCTCAGAACTTGGTACAGCAAATCAAGAAATTGCCGATCTCAACAAGCGGCTGAAAGCTGAAAATCGGCGCATGAGCTCCGAACTCGGTATGCTCAGACAAATGCAGCAGTTGATTCTACCCAAGACTGATGAACTCGCAGCAATTGCACACTTGGATATTGCCGGATTCATGGAACCAGCCGAAGAAGTTGGCGGCGATTACTACGACGTACTTTATACTGAGGGCGTTGTGACTATTGCGATCGGCGATGTCACCGGACACGGACTAGAAAGTGGCATTTTGATGGTGATGGCTCAAACTGCCGTCCGCACTCTTCAGGAAATGCCAGAATCCGATCCGGTACGCTTTTTAGATACTCTCAACCGCACCCTGTACAAAAATATTCAGCGCATGAATTCGGATAAAAACCTGACGCTGGCTCTCCTCAACTACGCCGACGGCAAAATCAGCATTAGCGGCCAGCACGAGGAAATTCTGGTGGTCAGAAAAGACGGTCAAATTGAACGGATTGATACAATAGATTTAGGATTTCCCCTCGGTTTAGATGAAGAAATTGCTGATTTTGTCGCCCATGTTTTAGTAAAGTTAGAGCTGGGGGACGGGGTGGTGCTGTACACCGACGGCATCACCGAAGCCAGAAATAGCAGCAAACAATTCTATGGAATCGAAAGGCTGTGTGAAGTAATTTCTGTGAATTGGCCCCACAGCGCCGAAGAAATTAAGCAAGCAGCAATTAATGATTTACGGCAGTTTATTGGAGAAGAAAAAGTGTTTGATGATATTACTTTGGTAGTATTAAAGCAGCAGGGCGACAATTCGCATCATTAAGCATCAATCTGGAACACTGATAAAGTTGAATAAAGTGTATGGCAATTCGCGAGTAAAATTTGCCCGAGACTTTATTTTATTAAGTAGAGATTAGGGGGGTAATTTTGGCTGTAATAGTCCAATACCCTCTACAAATCCGCCTGTGCCATAATTTTTACAGATAAATTTGGATGTTTGTCAAGTATTTAAGTTTGTTGCACTGGCAGTTCAATGATAAACTCGGTTCCCTTGGAGGGTTCAGATTCGCATCTGAGGGTTCCTCGGTGATTTTCTACTAAAATTTTGTAGACAATAGACAATCCTAAACCCGTACCTTTACCGATCGCCTTGGTGGTAAAAAATTGCTCGAACATCCGTTTTTTCACCTCTGCTGTCATTCCCATTCCCGTGTCAGCAATCCGCACTCTCACGCGCTCGAACCCAGCTAATTCTGTGCTGATCGAAATTTTTAGAGGCGCATGGGGCTGATTTTTGGCGGCCTCGTCCAAAGCATCGATCGCGTTGCTAATTAGATTCATAAATACTTGATTTAGCTGTCCAGCATAACACTCTACATCAGGCAGTTTTTCATAATTTTTAACTATTTGAATATCTCGACGGTCTATTTTAGAATTGAGGCGGTTGCGCAAAATTAAAATGGTGCTGTCTATGCTGTCGTGCAAATCGCACTGAGTCATGTTACTGTTATCAGTTCGCGAAAAGCTGCCCATGGATTTGACAATTTCCCGAATGCGATCGGAACCCATTTGCATGGACGACATAACTTTAGGCAAGTCTTCAACTAAAAATTCCAAATCCATCTCTTGGATTTGATTCTTAATTTCATCACAGGGATTGGGATAGCATTCTTGATAGAGACCCAGCAGGTACAGCAAATCTTTTGTATAGATTTCGGCATGGCTCAAATTGCCGTAAATAAAACTAACTGGGTTATTAATTTCGTGGACGATACTCGCCATTAGTGCTCCTAGCGAAGACATTTTTTCGCTGTGGAGAAGTTGAGCTTGAGTTTGTTTGAGTTCGCGAAGCGCGCGATCGATTTCGGCGGCTTGAGCTTCCGCTTTCGATGTAGCAGCGCAGCTTTCTTGATAAAGTTCAACCTGTTTGAGGTCGATTTCAAATTGTTCGATTTCGCTTTCTTGCTGGTACTGACTCACCACAGCATCGAAAGCTGCTAGCAATTCACCGCCGGCAGCTCGGACAATGTATGCTAGATGGGGATTTTCTAGGCTGAGTTCGCCGTCGGGAACTTGGACTAAGGCTTGGATGCGATCGATATATTCGCACACTTGCTTGTCGAGATACAGCGGCGCCTCAAAATACATCGCCTTCACAGCGGGTGAAGGGGGACTTAATAAGTTGATGCTGGTGTCGGTATTAATTAAATCGCGGTGAGACTTGTCCATCAGCTCGATCGCCTCTAACAAATTCTCGCGCAGTTTTGCTCTTTCTGCGGCATTGTCAGAGCCAACTAACCTCATGCAAAAAAAAGCGGTTCGCTGGGACAGCATTCGCTGGCGCCCGCTAATATTAATTACTGCTGCACTAACTTTTCTGGCTGTCGTAATTTCTTCCAGATTAAAGTAGTTGCTCAATGCTGCCATTCGTAATATCCTCGAATCAACTAATTTTTGGTAGCTCGTACTTAGACAAGAGGTGAGCGTCATAAAAAAAAATTACAATACACTAAGCAATATATGCTGTTTTTAGTGTGTGAATAGTATACTAAAATACATTTGTTTGATGACTTACTTGTAACATATGTTTCATGAATAAAGCTTTATTTATCGTCGCGAGAGAAGGAAGAACGAAGCAGCAATCAACCCATGGGTAAAATGTAATTAAGAGTCTCCTAACCGTGGCTATTTGTTTGTGTATCACAATTTTAATCATTCGGGTGGTTGCACAGTTTTTCTTAATTATTCAAAAATTTATTAATCAAATTTGCCATGATTGGAGCTTGAGTTTGTGGCAATCCGTGAGTAGCATTGGGAATAATTGCTAACTCGGCTCCCGGTATCTCGTTGGCGTAGGTTTCGCAGTGCCAGAGGGGAATTGTTTCGTCGCCCATAGCTGCGATGACTAATGTAGGAATTTGCAATTTATGAATTTCTTTTTCTACTGTATCAACTGCGTCTTCCGGCCGCATCCGGCTCATTAAAAATGACCTTGCTACTGGCTGATACATTAGCTCCCTGCGCCACCCGGAAATTTCTTGCAATTTCTCACTTTTTCCCGCTAATTTAGCAAAAGGTTTTGCCAACTGCAAGGCCCAATCAACGGCGGGCGTTTGCCACAGCAAGGGCCGCAAAGCATCGTACTGACCGCAAAAACTGTCGTCGCGGATTCCCGCAGGTGCTGCTAATACTAAACTGCTGACAGAATTTGGATATTTTAGGGCATATCCAGTGGCTACCCAACCACCAAAAGAATGTCCGATGATGGCGCAGGGTTCGATGTTTAGTTGTTCTACAACTTGCCGCAGGAAAGCAACTTCTACGGCTACGTCGTACTGGATTTGTGGTTTGCTCGATTCTCCAAAACCTAACATATCTAAACTGATGCACCGAAATTGAGATTGCAATAATTCAATTAATGGGAGCCAGCAAGTCTTTTCTCCGAAGAAACCGTGTAGCAACAATAAGGGCCGGCCGCGCCCGATGTCGAGGTAGGCGGCTGTTTGGCTGCGATTATTGACAAGTGTATTTAAGGTGTGCTTGTGTGCTGCTACTGATTGAGACTGCATGGGCGATCGACTCCTGACAAGAGGGAACAGGGAAGAGGGAAGAGGGAAGAGGGAACAGGGAACAGGGAACAGGGAACAGGGAAGATGGCTTTTGTTATTTTCGTGACAGAAGGAAGAATATCTGCACAGCCAGCTTAAGTGCGATCGGCATTTTACATTCCATCAGGTGGATTTACTTAGTTTAAGCAATATATGTAAACAATTGTAACAAAACAGCCATCCAAAGGTTAAACTTCATTACAGAGTACAGAATTAGAAATAGAGCGTGATAGTCTCTATTATTATTTGAAAAATACTGCAAACTCAAAGCAGGAGAACACTTTGAACTCTACTTTAAAACGTTACCCCGCTTGCTCCCTGCGCGAAGATGTCAGTGAGTACGTGGCACACCTACAGCTTCACATGACTTTACAAGCTCGAAATTTGCTTCCCACGATTACTACTGCTAAGGACAGTCGCGAACAACTGTTGCAGCAGACTCAGGCTCATTTTGAGAAGCGTGTTTCTCGACAATCTCTTTAAATAATTTTTCGGTTTCGCCAATTGACGATCGCCCGCGATCGCTCTTTGGCCAATTTTTATCATCCCATAAACCCGGTATCTTCACAAAATACCGGGTTTATTTTTGGGGAATAGGCATCAGACCTGGTTTTGGGTAATATGCGTTGAGTATTATAAAACTTCATTAAGTTTGTAAGCAAGAGCAAGCAATGGTAGTATGATC
>NZ_JAUBOJ010000362.1:0-8019 GCF_036700185.1 Microcoleus sp. BM001215392
TATATATAGTGCGAGCGTCTCCCTCGCGACAGATATCGCGAGCGAGACGCTCGCACTTGGCATCCAAATATATAATTCCGATGCTACCGGAAACGATATCAGAGACAGTTTGTAAGTCATACATTTCCCACAACCTGTAGGGGCGGATTCACCAACAACAATAGCCTCCAATCGAAAATCTCCTCAACCCGCCCCCCTCAGAGATCAATACCAGTAAATTATCGTGAAAGGATAGTATTTTTTTTGAGAATTAGGATTAAAACCAGCTACTATAGTGAGTTGTCTGTTGTCCTTAGTTACCAATTCCCCATTCCCCATTCCCCGATTCCCCATTCCCCGATTCCCATTCCCCATCCCCCATTCCCCATCCCCCATTCCCCATTCCCCATTCCCCATTAAATGAATCAATATTTTGCTACAGTTGCGCGCGGTTTAGAAACAATTGCCGCCCAAGAATTAGAAAGTTTAGGGGCGCAAGATGTCAAGCCCGATTTTACAGGAGTTTACTTCGCGGGCGATCGCGCTTTATTGTACCGCGTCAATCTGTGGTCGAGAACAATTTTTCGAGTGCTCATGCCGATCGCCGAATTCCGGTGTTACGACTCAAATATGCTCTACCGCGAAGTCCAGAAAATTCCTTGGGACGAATACCTAGAGCCTCACAATACTTTAGCCGTGAACTGCACCGGTGGCAACGAAAATTTAAATCACACCCACTTTACAGCATTGCAGGTCAAAAATGCGATCGCCGACCAACAGCGCCTGCAATTTAACAAACGTTCCAATGTTGATGTCGAAAATCCCGATTTACTCATCAACCTTCACATCCATCGAGACCGCGCTATTTTGAGCTTAGACAGTTCCGGCGGCAGTTTGCACCGCCGGGGATACCGCCCCGCAATGGGGCTGGCTCCGCTCAAAGAAACCCTCGCTGCGGCCCTATTAGAGATGGCAGAATGGACGGCAGATTTACCATTTTTAGACCCGATGTGCGGTTCCGGAACTTTGCCCTTGGAAGCGACTTTAAAGGCCTTGAACATTGCGCCGGGATTGTTTCGTGAAAAGTTTGGATTTATGACGTGGCGCGATTTTGACGAACCTTTGTGGGATAAATTGTGGGCTGAAGCAGAGAGCAGCGAATTGCCGGAACTTCCAGAAATAATCGCCGGGTGCGATCGCGATTCTGATATGTTAGATCAAGCTCGCACTAACGCCCAGCAAGCAGGTATTTCAGGTAAAATCAAGTTTGCTCGTACCGAATTATCCGAGTTGGAACCACCGACAGATAGAGGCATTTTGATTTGCAATCCTCCCTACGGAGAGCGCCTGGGAGATGCTAGCGAATTGGGAGATTTGTACAAGATGTTGGGCGATATTTTCAAACAGCGTTTTAAAGGTTGGAATGCGTTTATTTTGACCGGAAATAAGGAGTTGGGAAAACAGGTTGGACTCAGAACATCGAAGCGAATTCCGGTTTTTAATGGCTCGATTCCCTGTACCTTGCTCAAGTATGAATTGTATTGAGGAGTTCGAGTAAATATCAACTCTAGCTGACAAAATGACGTATTGATTGGAAAAGGTTAGGCAAAATGAAAATCTTTGAAGTAGACAGACACAAGCTCATATTGGGAGATGTGTTAGAAGTCCTTTCTCATGAAATTAAAGACAACTCAGTCGATTTGATTTTTGCCGATCCTCCCTATAATATTGGCAAAGACTTCAATGGTTTTAAAGATAAGTGGGAATCAGAGAGCGATTATTTAGAATGGAGTTATACCTGGTTGAATTTATGTATTGATAAGCTCAGGCACAACGGCAGCTTGTATCTCATGGCTTCAACTCAATGTATGCCTTACTTCGATTTATATTTGCGCGATCGTTTGACAATTCTTTCACGAATAGTGTGGTACTATGACAGCTCGGGAGTCCAAGCAAAAAAATACTACGGTTCTTTGTACGAACCTATTTTATATTGTGTCAAAGACAAACGAAATTATACATTTAATTCCTCAGATATTCTGGTAGAGGCAAAAACCGGCTCAGTCAGAAAACTAATTGATTACCGCAAGTCTACACCATCAGTATATAATTCTCAAAAAGTTCCAGGTAATGTATGGGAGTTTCCGAGAGTCAGATATCGTATGCCTGAGTATGAAGATCACCCTACCCAAAAACCAACATCTTTGTTAGAACGAATTGTCAAAGCAAGCAGTAATGAGGGAGACGTTGTATTAGACGTATTTTCTGGGACTTTTACGACATCATTTGTTGCCAAACAGCTTAAGAGAAAGTCAATCGGAATAGAATTACAAGAAAAATATGTACAAATAGGATTGAATAGGTTACAGATTAATTCTGATGACCAGAAAAACAAGCAAAATTCCGAAGTCAATTCAGGTAAAATGTCACCACAACAGTTAACACTCAACTTACAATTGTGAGCAAATGGAACATGAATTCACCAAAATAATTAAGCAGATTTTAGCAGAAAATTTTGGCGCGTCTGGCGAGCAAATATTTACTGCAAGCGAGCTAATTCAATATTTGAATATCAAAACTCAATCTGCAAATAGAGGCTCAAAATCAAGAGGGAGTTTTGCGAATTTGTATGCTATCTATGTTTTAGTTGAAGACTATTTTTTAAAAGGTTTTCATCAAAGCGATATGTATTCAGATTATGCGGGTGCAGTTTATACAAATATTTTTAAGAGACAGCGCGAATTACCGTTTGGACAAAAGCTTCAAAACCATGCTTTGAACCACAGGCTTAATGAAGAATTTAAAAGATATTTTCCTACTTGTGACTTTATTCCAGTTTTGAGAAATCCAAAAACTAACAGGTATTGGTTTAACGAAAATTTATTAAAAGTTAAAATTCAGGAAAAGGTACATAATATAACAGAAACAGTAATTCAAATCATTGATGCTTACGTTGAAGCTAAGAGAGATAGCTTTGACAA
The DNA here is from genome assembly GCF_036700185.1 of Microcoleus sp. BM001215392. NCBI lineage: Bacteria > Bacillati > Cyanobacteriota > Cyanophyceae > Oscillatoriales > Microcoleaceae > Microcoleus > Microcoleus sp. BM001215392. Next base: position 2,961 of record NZ_JAUBOJ010000362.1, read on the forward strand.
GTTTCTGCAACTTTGTAAAGAGGCTCAAGCATTGACGGAGAACCAAGTAATACAATTTATCAAACAAATAGTTGCACCAACTGTAGATGCTAGAATATTCGAGATAGTCAGCTACAGTATCTTAAAATACTACTATAGTGACATATATATCTATTGGGGTTATGAGCTTGATAGGCTCCAGCAAGAAAATTTACAACTGTTTAAAACAGGTCGGACAAATGCAAATGATGGCGGAATTGATTTTGTAATGAAGCCTCTAGGACGTTTTTTTCAGGTAACAGAAACTGTAGATATGAATAAATATTTCTTAGACATTGATAAAATTGAAAGGTATCCGATAACATTTGTAGTTAAATCTTCAGATTCCGATATTGAGATTAGACGTAAAATTGAAGCGCAGGCTCGAAAACAGTATTCAATAAATGCGATCGTGTCGCGTTATATGGAATGTATAGAAGAAATAATCAATGTTGCTATTCTGATAGACCGATTTGAAGAAGCTGTTGCCAAAGGGTATTTAAATAATATATTAAATGAAATTATCAAGCAGAGCAGATTGGAATTTAATTATGAGGACGAGGAAGAAAATTTAGAAATTGAACTGTTAGACACTTCCCTCGATGATGAATGATTCAATTTCAACTAATATTGTTTGCAATAAGGACTAAAGTCCTTACTACAAACGTCACTAATTACTGAAAATTAATGCTCGATTTTGAGCGAAATAATCTTGTCGCCCTGGCGGATCGCATTCACCACAGACATATCCTCAGTTTTACCAAAAGTTGTGTGAACTCCGTCTAAATGAGACTGGGGAGAATGGCAAATAAAGAATTGGCTGCCACCAGTATCGCGGCCTGCGTGAGCCATCGATAAAGTGCCGGCCAAATGTTTGTTCGAGTTGATTTCACACTTGATTTTGTAGCCGGGCCCGCCAGTTCCTGTACCTTTGGGACAGCCACCTTGAACCATAAAGTTAGGAATGACTCGGTGAAACAATAGTCCGTCGTAAAAACCTTTTTCCGCCAAGTCAACAAAATTTTTCACTGTATTCGGCGCATCCGCATCGAACAGTTCCAAATTGATTGTACCTTTGTCGGTTTCCATAATAGCGCGGGTCATAATTTCTCCTTGCTTCCTAAAATGAGTGCGGTGTCTGCGTTTTAATTGCGGACTTTGGTTTAATAGCGACAGGTTGCAAGCTGTCACTATATTTTAACTTTCAGAAGTGTAGCATACTCCGGCAAATCTCATAGGACTTGGGCCGGCTTTCTGAGCAAACCCGGTTTCTGGCGAGATTTGTGGTTAGCAAAGCCAACATTTTCCCAGAAACAAGGGTTTAGAGGGTAAGTGCTATTTTAATTGTCGATCGCTTTTGGGCGATCGGGTTCTTCCTGCATATCATTCATATTAAAAATGAAAGGAACCCGACTCGAATTGCTACCCATAACCAATACTTTTGGCATCTGAGCGCCGCCGCTTCTCCAAGCTTCGATCGCCTCTTTTTGCAGCACCAAATCGCCGCCTTGAGCCTTCAGAGTTTCTGCCAAAAGCCGTTGAGCTTCCGCCCTACCTTGAGCGCGGTTAATATCAGCTTGAGCTTGCTGTTCAGCTTCTTGAGCAACATAAACAGCCCTTTGCGCCCGCTGTTCGGCCACCTGTTTTTCCTCAACTGCTTTGGCAAAATCTGTGGAAAATCGAATGTTGACAACGCTCGTGTCGAGCACAATTACATCATACTTTGATAGCCGTTCCTTCAGTGCACTATCAAAGTCTCGTTTCAGTTCGCTTCTTTGAGTAATAGATTGTTCGGCGGTTCTCAGCGCAGCGGCTGTTTTAAATGCTTCTTGCGTCTGAGGAGCAATAATTTTAGAGACTATATTCTCCAAGGTTCCTTGAGTCCTTCTGACATCGACTACCCTTGCTGGATCTAGGCGAAAATTGATCGCAAAACTAGCATTTAAATCCTGAAGGTCTTTAGTAGCACTCTGGGCGGGAACTTCAAACTTTTGCACTGTGACATCATAGACATCTACCTTGGATATCAGCGGGGGTCTGAAGTGAAATCCCTCTAACAAAGCTCCATCAGTGGCTTTTCCTAAAATGCTAACCACCCCTGCTTCACCTGGATTGATGACAACAAAAGAGTTGAAGCCCAGGAGCAGCGCGACTACTAATAGAATCCCAGCGATCGCTGACGTTACGCTCTGGAAACTTTGACTTTTCAAAATATACGCTCCTTTGTGATACATCTATTATAATGGTTAATATACCTCTTGTGAAAACGATCGTGACAGGCTAGAAGCCCATCCCACATTTTGGGTGGGATGGGCTTCTAGCCTGTCCCCAAAATTTGATTCAAAAGACTTTCACAATCTAGTCTGATGAATGGGAGCGCCTCTAAAGTCTCAAATCTAAAATCGGTTATGAAAATTGTTAAATATCCTAGAACTTATCATATCGAAGGTTCGCGTTTCCAGCCGGGTGATGAAGACCTCGACAGCGTGCCGTTTAGCGCTATTGCCGTTAGCGCAGCCCTCGGAGAGGATCGCCCTTTAATTATCGAAGAAAAGGTAGACGGCGCCAATACAGGCATCAGCTTCGCCTCAGACGGGCAAATGCTGCTGCAAAGTCGCGGCCACTATCTCACCGGCGGCCCGCGAGAAAAACATTTTAACTTGTTCAAACAGTGGGCTTTCAGTCTCAGCGGAGTCCTGGGAGAAGTGCTGGGAAATCGTTATATTTTGTACGGCGAATGGCTTTATGCAAAACATACGGTTTTTTATGATTTTCTGCCGCACTTTTTTATGGAATACGATGTGCTGGACTTGGAAACAAGTCAGTTTTTGAGTACAGAAGCCCGCCGCAAGTTGTTAAGCGGATTGCCGTTAGTATCAGTTCCTGTTCTGTTTTCGGGAGTGGTAAAATCGCCCAAGCACTTGATGCAGTTGATGGATAAATCTAATTTTATTCAACCGGGGCATTTGGAGCGGTTGCGCTTGCAGTGTCGGGAATTGGGATTGGATGAAGAGCGGTGTTTGAAAGAGACTGATAATAGCGATCGCATGGAGGGTCTGTATATTAAAGTCGAAGCAGATGGAATTGTCAAGGCGCGTTATAAGTACGTGCGCGCTAGCTTTTTGACTGCAATTAAAAATGCGGAGGGACATTGGCTGAATCGCCCGATTGTACCGAATATTTTGCGTCCGGGTGCTGATTTATTTGAGTTTAGATGAGAGTCGGCGGTTGAAACCGCTGAGTTTACGGGCACACAAACCATGTCCGCCTCCGCGGACTAAGAGATTGCGTTATTAATAGATAAGAGTCGGCGGTTGAAACCGCTGCTAGACAAACAATGTCCGCCTCCGCGGACTAAGAAATTAAGAAATTAATAAATAAGAGTCGGCGGTTGAAACCGCGGAGTTTACGGGCACACAAACCATGTCCGCCTCCGCGGACTAAGAAATTAAGAAAATAACAAATAGGTGAAACTATGGCTGCTCTATTATCACACTCTGCAACTTGGACTTTTCCCTTTTGTCCAGAACCGCCCGATTGGTTCCTGGATTGGGAGAGCATTTACAATCATTTTGATTGGATTCAAAACTTAGAAGGATGTCAGCAAGACCCGATTTATCACGCTGAAGGTGATGTTTTAATTCATACCAAAATGGTCTGCGAAGCTTTAATATTTTTGCCGAATTGGCGGCAGCTTTCTGTACAAGAACGCTCAATGCTTTTTGCTGCGGCTTTGCTCCACGATGTCGCCAAACCTGCTTTTACAAAGATAGAAGAAAATGGCAGAATTAGCTCGAAAGGTCACGCCCGTCAAGGTGCGAGGATGGTCAGACAAATTTTAGCTCAATTTGACCCGCCGGTGCAGTTTAGCATTCGAGAGACTGTTTGCGCGATCGTCCAATTCGGCAGTTTACCCATCTGGCTGCTGGAAAAACCCAACCCGCAGCAGTCTGTAATTAAGGCCAGTCAAGTTGTCCGCTGCGATTTCCTCGCACTTTTAGCAGAAGCAGACGTGCGCGGCCGCGAGTGTAGCGACAGACAAGAAATTCTGGATAAAATACAGCTATTTCGGGAGTTTTGTCAAGAAAATAATTGTTTGGATTCTCCGCGACAATTCCCGTCAGCCCACAGCCGATTTATCTACTTCCGCAAAGACAACGGGAACCCAGATTATGAAGCATTTGACGATACTCGATGCGAAGTTGTTTTGATGTCGGGATTACCCGGAAGCGGTAAAGATTATTGGATTAGAGAAAATCTACCCAATTGGCCTGTTATTTCCTTGGACGCGCTGCGAAAAGAGATGAATGTTCCTCCCGATGAAACTCCCGGAAATGTCATCGTGGAAGCTAAAAATCGTGCGCGGGAATACATGAAATCGGGACGTTCTTTTGTGTGGAATGCTACCAATACGACCAAACAAATGCGCCAGCAATTAATTAATTTCTTTGCTGGTTATCAAGTGCGTATTCGGATTGTTTACCTGGAAGTTCCCTTGGAGGAAATCTTGAGGCGGAATCGATCGCGCACAGCAACAGTCCCAGAAGCGGTAATTCAACGATTGGCTAATCGCCTGGATATCCCAGATATCACCGAAGCGCATCAGGTAGAATGGATTGTAGACTTCTTGCAAAAGCCCTTTTAATCAAATGTTAGGACGTTGCTCTGAGCCTCGTCCTAGCTATTAAAGAAGCTATCCCTCTCGATGAATCGCCCGTATTTGCTCAAGGCGCTACCAACTCCTTTTTCCCTAACAGAGAATCCTGATAATGCGCCAACAAATCAGCAGGACGAGCGTAAATTTTCGCAGCACCAGTCAGCGAAGCATCATCGAAATCTCCGCACCTAAAAGCAATTACTGGCACCCCGCACTTGCTCGCAGCTTCGATATCGTAAGGAGTATCAGCTAACATCACAACCTGACTCGCTTCCATCTGCAATTTGCTCAAAGCAGCAAATCCAGGACTAAAGTCCCCACTACGAACCTAAGGTTTGATCGTTCGGACTTTAGTCCTCTATAAGGTTTGATCGTTCGGACTTT
>NZ_JAUBOJ010000363.1:0-7927 GCF_036700185.1 Microcoleus sp. BM001215392
TGTGTTTATCTGTCAGACATCTGCGGTTTCTGTATCGATCGAAGACTTATGCAATCTTGTCTATTAATAATGACAGTTACAAAACCGTCGCGACTTTTTCTTGAGTTCGATCTCTACAGAAGAAGTCGCGATTAATTTTAAGGAATTGATTTAACACAAATAATCAAATATAATATTGCTCAACTATATTTTCAGATCGTTTCTGGTTGCATCGGAATGATTTAACCACAGAGGCCGCAGAGAACACAGAGAGAGAATAGAGAGATTAATAATTCCAATGCTACCGGATTTGAGTTCGCGCATCGGGCAAAGAACGGTTAAACCACAAAAAAACAACTCATTGATTCGTCATTTGTTGGCAATCTAAAATCTAAAATCTAAAATCTAAAATCTAAAATGATATAATCCCCTCTCAATAGAATAGAACGCTCTAGGGAGGTCATCATGTCGGACTGGAAAGAAATTGGCGGCGGAGTTACAGCACCCAGAGGATATCGAGCATCGGGAATTACAGCGGGTTTGAAGCCTTCAGGCTTGCCGGATTTAAGTTTAATTTTGTCAGAGGTGGACGCGATCGCCGCGGGAGTCTTCACCACATCCACAGTCCGGGCTGCTTGCGTGGACTACTGTCGCCAGCGTTTGCAAGCTAAACCCAGCGCCAAAGCAATTTTGTGCAATGCCGGACAAGCAAATGCTGCTACTGGCGAAGCAGGCTTAGCAGATGCCCTAGAAAGCGCGAAATTGTTGGCGGAAGCCCTAAATATTCCTTCTGAATCAATTCTTTTAGCCTCCACAGGCGTGATCGGACAGCGGATTAAAATGGAGCCGCTGAGGGCGGGAATTCCGCGATTGGTTGCTGAAGCCTCTGAAACTGGTTCTGATGCGGCTGCTAAGGCTATTTGTACGACTGATTTAGTGCCGAAAACGATCGCCCTAGAAACCATGTTTGGCGATCGTCCCGTGCGCATCGGCGGCATTTGCAAAGGTTCGGGAATGATTCACCCGAATATGGCAACAATGCTAGCATTTGTAACTTGCGATGCAGCAGTGTCGTCGCATTTGTGGCAAGAAATGCTGAGTCGGGCGGCTAACAGAAGTTTCAATCAAATTACTGTTGACGGCGATACCAGTACCAACGATTCGCTAATTGCTTTGACTAACGGCCAATCTCGCACGCCTGCGATTACAGAAATGGGCGCGGATGCTGAAAAATTAGAAGCGATGCTAACAGAAGTTTGCGTGCATTTGGCAAAGGCGATCGCCCGCGATGGCGAAGGTGCAACGTGTTTGGTGGAAGTGCAAGTTAGCGGCGCCGCCGACGAAGTTTCTGCGAGTAAAATTGCCAAAACAATTGTCGGTTCTTCTTTGGTGAAGGCTGCTATTTTTGGGCGCGATCCAAATTGGGGCAGAATTGCGGCGGCGGCGGGGCGCGCTGGTGTTCCTTTTGAACAAGAGAATTTGCGGATTCAATTGGGGGATTTTTTGATGATGGAAAATGGACAACCTTTAGCGTTCGATAAATCTGCTGCGAGTAATTATATGAAGGCTGCTGCGGCTGGTGAATATCTGAAGGAAGACACGGTTTTAATTCAGGTTGCTGTCGGGAATGGTGCAGGTTTTGCGAAGGCTTGGGGATGCGATTTGAGTTACGACTACGTGAAGATTAACGCGGAGTATACGACTTAAGGGCGATCGTAATTTCAGAGGCCCGGGCGGTTGCAAACTGCGCCTGCACAGCCCGGGCGGTTGAAATCGCGGCGACACAGCCCGGGCGATTGAAATCGCGGCGACACAGCCCCGGCGATTGAAATCGCGGCGACACAGACAAAACCCACCTCCGTGGGTTGAAGACAAATTTCACACATTTTTAATAGAAATGAGAGACACTTTTACGCAGTTATATATCCATTTTACTTGGGCGACCTGGGATAGATTGCCGTTGATTACTCCTGATATTCAACAAGTAATCTATGCAACAATTATTGCAGAATGTCAGAAGTTGGGATGCACTGTGATTGCCGTTGGCGGTATAGAAGATCACGTTCACCTGTTAACAGGTTTTCCGACTACTTTGGCGGTATTTGAGATAATTAAGCAAGTCAAGGGTAGTTCTTCCCATTTAATCACTCACGAAATTAAACCGGGTGTTTTTTTTAAATGGCAAGGCAGCTACGCAGCATTTACTGTTAGCCACGATGCGATCGACATTGTAGCTAAATATATCCGAAATCAAGCTGTTCACCACCATCAAAAATCAATGATTCCTCATTGGGAATTGACTTCAAAATCACTGGGCAATTAAAATATCCCAAAATTTCTTCAACCCGCGGAGGCGGGTTTCGTTTGTGTCGCCGCGAATTCGATTCGCCGGGAATCTCCACCGCCCGCGAATTCGATTCGCCGGGAATCTCAATCGCCCGGGATTTGTGAATCTAAAATTTCTTCAACCCGCGTCGGCGAGTTTCGTATGTGTCGCCGCGAATTCCATTCGCCGGGAATCTCAATCGCCCGGGATTTGTAAATCTAAAATTTCTTCAACCCGCTTGGAGTGGGTTTCGTATGTGTCGCCGCGAATTCCATTCGCCGGGAATCTCCACCGCGAATTCGATTCGCCGGGAATCTCCACCGCGAATTCGATTCGCCGGGAATCTCAATCGCGAATTCAATTCCCGGGAATCTCAACCGCGAATTCGATTCGCCCAGAATCTCAACCGCCCGCAATTTCCAGCACTATTTTACCCGTTACTGAACCTGTTTCTAACAACTCGTGCGCAGCTTGAGCTTGTTCTAGCGGGAAAGTTTGGCTGACGTGAATTTTGAGCAAATTACGATCGCACAAACCAGCGCACTGCTGCAAAATCTTTGCCTGCTGTTGCTGTTCCTCCACCAAACCTTGCAGCATCGGAGTTAACATTAATTCCAGACTAATTCGCAGATTTCGCATTCTCGCTGTTTTCAAATTGCCCAAAGCCGGATCGGGTTCCAAAATCGTTACCAAATCTCCATAAATCTTCACCGCCGGAATCGTTTGGTAAAAAGTTTCTCCCCCGACTGTATCAAAAGCCAAGTCCACTCCTTTTCCCTGAGTCCAAGTCAAAACCTGATCGACAACATCGGTATTTTTGTATAAAATAACTAAATCTGCACCTAACTGCCGTACAAACTCGGCTTTTGCTTCGGAACTAACAGTAGTGCAAACCTCAGCACCCTGCAATGAAGCCAACTGTACCGCGACGTGGCCGACACCGCCTGCACCTGCTAGAATTAGCACCTTCTTTGATAACACCTGGCCAGCTTCCAAGCGCCCTCGATCGTACAGCGATTCCCATGCTGTAATTAAAACTAACGGCGCAGCCGCCGCCTCAGCAAAACTTAATGCAGCAGGCTTGATGGCGAGAAACCTTTCGTCTACAACGGCAAACTCAGCATAAGTACCGATCGACCCGCCCAAACCCCCATTGCAGAAAAAAACCTCGTCTCCGACTTGGAAACTCTGCACAGCAGCACCGACAGCCTCTACTACTCCAGCCCCGTCGCACCCCAAAACGTGAGGAGTTTTCTCCGGGTAAAAAGTGCCGCGCGATCGCAACTTAGTATCTATCGGGTTGACGCCCGCCGCCCGCAACCTTACCAAAACTTCAGTTTCTGTTTGTATAGTAGGGGCGGGGATATCTTGCAGTTTCAATACGGACGGGCTTCCGGGGGTTTCAAAAACGATCGCTTTCATGGCTTGGTATTAACTTGCATTGTCGCCTTCACCTGCGATCCTACCTTGTATTTGTTACTCATCCGTGACGATACTTAGTTATTTTTAATAAATAGATTGGCTTTCAAGTAACTACTACAATTGTCGAGCGGTGCTAATCGATGTTCCAGCTAGATTTATTCCTTTACTTAGAGATTCTTGCATATTTTTTGGGATTATCGGCGAGCTTAGCCTTCGCGTTCGCGATTTATCTCAAATGGCAGCGAAGGCCCCCCAGTCTCCCGCCAGCAGCAGAGCCAGCCCAGTTTCCCGAATTAAACGGCGATTTATCGGCAAAAGTCAAAAATCAGAAAAACTTTTTGATTTTCTTCAACTCAAATCCCTTGCAGCCAACTAACAGCTTCTTGGGTAAAATTTTAAGTGTTGGCCGCTCTCTATTCTTCGCCCAGCAACAGCGCCCCACTGTTAATTCTTCGTCTCTTGTAGGGCCTTCCACCAGCCAAACTCTCACTCAGAGCAGGTCGGGTTGGAGCCCAGAAGATCGAGATAGCCCGAATGCCGAGTACCCTGCCCAAGTTAACACTTTCCCGCAATTAGAAGAAGACTTGCTGGGCGAAATCCTAGCAGGTACTAATTCACCCGGAGGAGCAGAATTTTTTGATGCGTTAGTTCGCCACTTAGCCTCAGCACTCGGAGTTCGCAGCGCCGTTGCTGCCAAATCTATGAAGTCGATCGAACGCGCTGATACTCCTCCCGATCGATTGCAAACGATCAGTTTTTGGCTCGACGGACAACAGCAGCCAAACTTTGAGTGCAACACGGCGAATACTCCCGAATCGCTGGTGTTCGAGCAGGGAATCTACTGTTGTCAGGACTGCATCAAAGAAACTTTTCCCCAAGACGGCAGACCCATATTGACAGGTGCGTGCAGCTTCTTGGGAGTCTTGCTCAAAAACTCCTACGGCGAACCTTTAGGGATTATTTGTATTTTCCACGATCGACCTCTGGTAGAGTCACATATTGCCAAATTTCAACTAATTCTCAGCATTTTTGCTTCTCGCGCCGCCGCCGAATTAGAGAGGCAGCGCCTAGAAGCAGCCCTGTGCACCGTAGAAGCCAAATACTGCGCCCTTGTAGAACAAATGCCGGCTGTCACCTACATTTCTCCCCTCAACCGCAACGCTGCTAAACTTTACATTAGCCCGCAAATCGAGACTTTTCTCGGCTATTCTGTCGCTGAATGGAAGGCAGACCCCGACCTGTGGCTGAAACTCGTTCACCCAGAAGACCGCGACCGCGTGTTAGTGGAAAACGCAGCACAGAAATTTACTGGTGGAGAAGATATCTTTGGTGAGGCGCCGCTGGTTTCAGAATACCGCGCGATCGCCCGCAACGGCAAAGTTGTCTGGTTTCGCGATCGAGCTATCGCCGTTCGCGATGAAGCCAGCAAGTCCGTCATCCTTCAAGGCGCCATGTTTGACATCACCGAGACTAAAGTGGCCGCCAGCGCCCTACTCGAAAGCGAATATCGCTATTACACCTTGGCAAAAATACTGCCTGTCGGGATTTTCCGCGCCGACGCTGCTGGAGATTGTTTGTATGTTAACGAGCGATTTTTGGAAATGGCGGGACTGACGGCCCCAGAGGCATTGGGTGAAGGTTGGGGTCAAAGTTTGCATCCCGAAGACCGATCTCGGGTTTTGAGCCAGTGGTATCGCGCCGTACAAGATCAGTTGCCTTGCAAGTTAGAATACCGCTTTTGCAACGGCAACTTCATAACCTGGGTATTTTGGCAAGCAGTGCCGGAAATTGACCACAAGGGGGAAGTTCTAGGTTATCTCGGCACCTTGACCGATATCAGCGATCGCAAGCAGGCAGAATTCGCGCTCCAACAGGCTGAAGAAAAATACCGCAGCATCTTTGAAAACGCGATCGAGGGCATTTTTCAGACGACTGTTGACGGGCGCTACCTCAGCGCTAACCCTGCTTTGGCAAGAATTTACGGCTACGAGTCGGCCGCCGAACTGATCGCCAACATCCACAATATCGATCGCCAACTCTACCTCGATCCCAACCGCCGCGTCGAGTTTTTGCGCGCGATCGAAAAACACGGTGCTGTGTCTGAGTTCGAGTCCAAAGTTTACCGCGCCGATGGCACCACCATCTGGGTTTCCGAGAACGGCCGGGCTGTTCGCGACGCCCGCGGCAATTTGCTTTACTACGAAGGCACTGTCGAAGATATCACCCTCCGCAAAATCGCAGAAGAGAAGTTAGTACACGATGCTTTGCACGATACACTGACGGGTTTGCCCAACCGAGCTTTATTTATGGATCGCTTGGGACACGCGATCGAACTTTCCAAACGCCGTCCCGAAGTTTTGTTTGCGGTGCTGTTTATCGATCTCGACCGCTTTAAGGTTGTCAATGACAGTTTGGGGCATTTAGTGGGCGATCGGTTGCTAATCGCGATCGCCCAGCGCCTGGAAATCTGTTTGCGCGCTGGAGATACCGTTGCGCGTCTCGGCGGCGACGAATTCGCTATTTTGCTGGAAAATATCAAAAATACTGAGGATGCGATCCACATTGCCGAACGAGTGCAAGCACAACTGGCAGAGCCTTTTTACCTCAACGAATATCAAGTTTTTAGCAGTGCTAGCATTGGCATTGTTTGTTCCGGTTTGCCGCAGCCTTCCACCGCAATTCGCGAACTGTTGATTCCAGGAAATCAGGAAAATATCGATCGGGAAACTTCTTTGTCTTGCCTATCTCCCGACTCTACAGTTCCCGCCCCATTCCAAATATTGTACGATCGACCAGAAGAACTGCTGCGAGATGCAGATGCTGCGATGTATCACGCTAAGGGATTGGGCAAAGCCCGCCACGAAGTTTTTGACTTGAGTATGCACACGCGTGCCGTCGCCCTTTTGCAACTCGAAAACGATTTGCGGCGCGCTCTAGACTCCCAGGAATTTCAGCTTTACTACCAGCCCATCGTCTCTCTAACTAGCGGTAGAATCATCGGTTTTGAGGCGCTGCTGCGGTGGTATCACCCTCAGCGCGGTTTAGTATCTCCGGGTGAGTTTATTTTAGTAGCAGAAGAAACTAGATTGATTGTACCTATTGGTTGGTGGATGATGCGATCGGCTTGCCGTCAGATCCACCAATGGCACCAAAAATTCCCAGCAAATCCGCCGTTAACTGTCAGCGTCAACCTTTCTAACGAACAATTTAAACAACCAGATTTAATCGAACGCCTCAGCGAAATTTTACAAGAAACTCAGCTTGACCCGCGTACTTTAAAGTTAGAAATTACTGAAGGAGTAATCATGGACAATGCCGAATCAGCCGCCGCTATCCTCTCCCAATTGAAAAATTTAGAAATTGAATTATATATTGACGATTTCGGCACCGGCTATTCTTCTTTGAGCCGCCTGCACACTTTTCCCACTGACGCTTTAAAGATCGATCGAGCTTTTGTCGGCCGCATGACTGAAGATGAAGGAAACGAAGCCATAGTACAGACTATTTTAATTTTAGCCAGTCATTTAGGCATGGATGTAATTGCTGAAGGAATCGAAACAATCGAACAGCTTAATCTGCTCAGAGCGCTGCAATGCGAATACGGACAGGGATACTTTTTCTCAAAGCCGATAGACACCATCGCAGCCACAGTTTTGATAGAAAGTCAACCAGTATGGTAATTTAACTGTTGACTGTTGACTGTTGACTGTTGACTGTTGACTGTTGATTATTAACTTTTGGGTTTTTGTTTTAGTGAGTTAAGATAGGCATTAAGTTTTGGTGAAAGTTCATTTAATAAGGGATGCAGGCGATCGCTCTGTTCTTGAGTTAAAAGATTACGAGCATAGGCAAGTCTTAACCAGTGCCTTGTTTCGTTTAATGAACCTCGTGCAATTTTCACAAAACGCTGATTATCCTGATAGCTATACCGTCCATGCCCTTCTGCAATATTAGCACCAACACTATCAGCCGATCGCACTATTTGTTTGCCCATCGTATCCTTGATAAACTCGTCCCATTTTTTAACAATAAACCATATTTCGTTTGATATTTTTTCAGCTAATTGATAAACTTGTAGCTGTTGAAAGCTTTCCATATTAACTTTTTTCAACAATTGATTAATGACCAATAAATACAAGTCAACCGTCAACAGTCAACAGTCAACAGTCAACAGTCAACAGTCAACAGTCAACAGTCAAC
>NZ_JAUBOJ010000364.1:0-7855 GCF_036700185.1 Microcoleus sp. BM001215392
TTACTTCATTCAGCTCGGCTTTTTAGATGGAAAAGCTGGCTATATTTATGCAAGGCTATTAAGTCAGTACGAGTATCAAATTAATGCCAAACTTTACGAGTTGAGCTGCTGTGGCGGTCAGTTGAATGTCGCAGAACCTGAGCCTACTTTATCCCCGCCTGTAGTTAGAAGTCAGGAGACTGAAGTTAAATCGCCTTAATTTTTTGCCCAACTTAATAATTAAAAATTGGAGATACTAATATTTAGCTCAATACGCAGTTGTCAATAGTTTTTTTCTGTGAATACAGGAAGGTTAATCATCGCTTTTTTTTATAAAATAAATCGCATTATCTGTTTTTAAAAGGGGTTTTTAAGTTTTGATTGTCTGATTCCAAACCTATTGAGATGTAGCTGTTCTCAAAGCTGACGATATTATTTTGTCCGGGCTAGATTTGACCCAATCTATTTTTCACAGGGTTTGAACCCCTGGCTTGTCTTAAATCAACCCTATGGAGATTTCACCCCGATCGCGATCGGGCGATCGCACCCTTTGTGCTGTCAGCGACCTGAACAAGCCAAAAATAAGCCAATTGGCTTAAACTATTAAGACAAATTGCTAATGTATGCGATCGCAAAAATCAAATATGTTTATTTTAGACAATCTCTGAGAAAACCGGAAAACTTAGCATTTTTCCTGCCCTAGCCATCCGGCAATCCGCTCCCAATTACCCTTAAAAATAACCGCGATTTTCTGATTTCTTTTCCCAAAACTGGTAAATTTGGGGGCGCAAAGATATATTTTTCCCTGCGAGCGATCGGGGGGTTAAGCTGGTGTTGAGGTGAAATGTACGAGTTAACAACTTAGGACTAAGGCAAAAAATTACTTTTAAATGCTACTCATAGCGACAACTAACCTGATGCACACCGCACTCTAGAGATAAAAGCTCTAGCTAAGTCCGGTAATTGCCACAAATTCCCCAAAAATCCGGATATTCCGTCTATTTTGTTGTATAACTAATTATAGTTGCTTTCCTGTAATTTTTTTTGTCAAATAAATTGCAAGTGCGAGCGCAAATCTTCAGGATCTGTGATTTTTTTTGCAGTCGCTCGCCGGGAGAACTGCTTGCGCATTTAGAGCATCATTTTTTTGACAGCACTGAAGAAAACGGAAATACTCTATAGCGGTGCTTGCGAGTAGACATTCAATTTTTATCGGTGGATGTCTGCCACCTAAAGTAGTGGTTGCAACAAAGTCAATAAAAAAATATTGGGTGCATCAGGGCGCAAGCAAATATACTCGTAGTGGCTCTAGCATTTCGGTAGTAAATATCTGATTCTGACTAATAAGTTGTCTGCCGAAATGCTAGAGCCTTCGCAAAAATGAGATGCACCCAAAATATTTGATGGGGCGATCGCTGTTTGCAGACTATTTGCTATAATGCAGCCGCAATTCTGACCTGCATTTACAGCAATGCCAAATTCACAATCGGGGTGCTGGGATAAACAATCCATAACTTGTTGGGGTGCAACTAATGAAATCGAGAAAGTATTTCCTAAACAACAAGTTTTTCCAAGCATGACTAATCCTTCAAACATCCAACTTTTCAAACCAACCAAATCTCCTAAAAAATTAGTGGCAAAAGCTGTTCGCTCCCTCCCTTTGCGAACAGTTTTAATACTTCCTTTCGTCTTGCAAATTGTGGCAGCAGTCGGAGTTGTAGGGTATTTGTCATTTCGCAACGGACAGCAAGCAGTTAACGAAGTTGCTACTAAATTGCGCCAAGAAATTAGCGATCGCATCTCCGAACGAGTCCAAGAATACATGACATTTCCCCACCAACTAAATCAATTCAAAGCCAATGCTTTTGAACTGGGGGATCTCAACTTGCAAGACACTCCAAAAATACAGCGCCACTTCTGGAAGCAACTGCAAACTTTTGATACAGTAAGCGTTACCTATATTGCCACTCCAAGCGGAGATTTTATTGCCGCACGGCGCACAAATGAGGGAAATTTTTTACTGCAAGAACGCAGCGAACTTACAGACGGCAACATGAATTATTATGCTGCCAACAACCGAGGCGAATCAACTAACTTAGTGAAGGTAAAACCTAAATTTGACCCGCGAGTCCGTCCCTGGTACACAGCAGCAAGCGAAGCAAAAACCGCAACTTGGAGCAAAATTTACGCCGACTTTACCAGCAAAGGATTGGGAATTACAGCGGCGCAACCGTTATACGACGAATCGGGAGAGTTGCAGGCAATTTTCGGAACTGATTTGCTATTTTCGCGAGTTAACGAGTTCCTCCAAAAGTTAAAAATT
Organism: Microcoleus sp. BM001215392; assembly: GCF_036700185.1. Taxonomy (NCBI): domain Bacteria; kingdom Bacillati; phylum Cyanobacteriota; class Cyanophyceae; order Oscillatoriales; family Microcoleaceae; genus Microcoleus; species Microcoleus sp. BM001215392. The sequence goes on from NZ_JAUBOJ010000364.1 coordinate 2,303, forward strand.
GGCAAATCAGGAGAGACATTTATTATAGAGCGATCGGGCGAATTAATTACGACATCAACGCAAGATCCAGTATATCTAATTAAGGGTGAAGAGACAGAAAGAATTCAGGCAACTGCCAGCCAAAACGCCACCATCAGCCTTACTACTAAATACCTCCAAGAACACTTTGGCAACCTCAACAACATTCAAAAAACCCAACAGCTTAGCTTAAAGATTAAAGATGAGCTACAATTCATGCAAGTTACTCCCCTAAAAGATAATAAGGGTTTGGACTGGCTGATTGTAGTAATTATTCCCGAATCAGATTTCTTGGAACAAATTAATGCTAACAACAAAACAACCGTTTTGCTGTGCATTGCCGCTTTTGCAACATCTATAATTATCGGCATACTCACAGCCCGATGGGTGACAAAGCCAATTTTATATTTGAATCAAGCAGCAAAAAATATTACTAAAGGTCACTGGGGTAAAACTGTAGAAATTAACCGCAATGATGAAGTTGGCGAACTTGCCAACTCATTTAAAAGTATGGCAGAGCAACTGCAATTTTCTTTTGAAGAAATGCAAAGCTTGAATGCTGAATTGTCCGAGAGTAAAAGCCGACTCAACCAAATTTTAGAAGCCGTGCCGGTGGGGATATTTGTAGCAGAACCGAGCGGTAAACCTTACTACATCAATTCTCGGGCTCAATCCTTGCTTGGCAAAGCCATGATAGACGATGTTAAATCGGCAGAAATTGGTGAAGTCTATCAAATTTATATCGCAGACAGTGGGGAAATTTACCCTCAAGAAAAAGACCCGATAATTTGTGCTTTTCAAGGAGCAAGTGTTAACGCTGACGACATAGAAATTCACTTACCAAACAAAAATGTTCCCCTAGAAGTTTGGGGAACGCCAATCTATGACGAGAAAGGGAATGTGAGTTTTGCGATCGCAGCTTTTACCGACATTACCCTACGCAAAGAATCAGAAAAATTAATAGCCGAATACAACCGTACTCTCGAAGTTCAAGTTACTGAAAGAACGCAAGAACTCAGAACAGCATTAGACCACCTACAAACTACCCAAGAAGAGTTAGTTCACTCGGAAAAAATGGCGGCTTTAGGACAATTAGTAGCTGGAGTTGCCCACGAACTGAATACTCCACTGGGTGCGATCCGATCGAGTGCAGGAAATACGAGCAAATTCTTGGGACAAACCCTCTCCAACTTACCTGCACTTTTTCAACTATTTTCTCCCGAAGAAGCCGATAACTTTTTCATGTTACTAAATCAATCGCTGCAAAAAGATATAACTTTGACAGCCAAAGAAGAAAGAAAATTAAAGCGAACTTTGGTAGCTCAACTAGAAGATGAAAATATTGAGGAAGCCGACGATATTGCGGATACCTTAGTAGATATGGGGATTTATGAAGCAGATGACTTTATGTCTCTGCTGCAAAAACCAGAACGCGAGCTAATTTTAGACATGGCTTACAAACTCACAGAAATCCAACGAGGTACCCAAACAATTAATACCGCAACGGATCGAGCATCAAAAGTCGTCTTTGCTCTCAAAAATTATGCCCGACACGACTCCTCAGAAGTGATGATTCAATCGGATTTAGTTGAAGGTATAGAAACGGTACTCACGCTGTATCAAAACAACCTGAAACACGGGGTAGAAGTATTGCGAAACTTCCAAAAAATAGAACCTGTACTCTGCTACCCCGATCAACTAAATCAGGTGTGGACAAATCTCATACATAATGCCCTGCAAGCGATGGACAATAAAGGTACATTAACCCTCGAACTCTTTCAAGAAAGCAATCGCGTTCAAGTTGCAGTCACGGATAACGGTAAGGGAATTCCTGAAGAAGTTATCTCTAAAATCTTCGAGCCATTTTTCACGACTAAACCCCCCGGCGAAGGCACAGGTTTAGGACTTGATATTGTCAGAAAAATTATTGAAAAACATCGGGGAAACATCGAAGTTGCATCAGTTCCTGGCAAAACTACTTTTACGGTTTCTTTACCCGTGAATCCGGGATGAGCTATGTAGCTAAGCATTTCCTGTATCGCTGGCACAAGTTGTATGATGCGGTTTTTTACAGCCAGTGACAACGTGACAAATTAGGAGATACATTCAACAGTCAACAACGAACAATCGCTGAGATGAAATCATATGTCTAAACCAGTCATTCTGTGCGTTGACGACGAAAAAGTGGTTTTGAAAAGCCTCAAAACTCAACTCAAATCTGCCTTTGGCAATACCTACGTTTATGAATTAGCGGAAAATCCCGCCGATGCTTTGGAGTTGATAGACGAATTTAATGACGATGATACAGCGATTATCTTGATTGTGTCTGATTGGTTGATGCCGGGAATGAAAGGAGATGAATTTCTAATTCGAGTCCATAAAAAATTTCCCAAGATAGTTAAAGTGATGCTGACAGGTCAAGCAGATGAAGATGCAGTTCAAAGAGCATTTGACGAAGCCGACCTTCACCGCTGTTTGCACAAACCTTGGTCGGAATCCGAGTTAATCGAAACCATTAAAACAGCTTTATCGCTATGAGCAAACAAGTGATTATTTGCGTGGATGACGAAACCACGGTTCTCAAAAGCCTCAAAGCTGAATTAAAAGACGCTTTAGGCAATACTTACCGGATTGAAATTGCCGAAGGAGGCGAGGATGCTTTAGAGTTAGTTGCTGAATTAATTGCCGGTGGAGAAGAGATTCCCTTAATTATCTCGGACTACGTGATGCCTGATATGAAAGGAGATGAATTGTTAAGGCGGGTTCACGAAATCTCTCCCAAAACTCTCAAGGTGATGCTAACAGGCCAGGCGACAATTGAAGCTGTGGGAAGTGCGATTAAGCACGCCAAACTCTACCGATTTATCGGCAAACCTTGGCAAACTGAAGATTTGAAATTGACAGTTACAGAAGCGGTTCACAGCTACAGTCAGGATAAAAAGCTAGTAGAACAAAATGCGGAACTGCGAAAAGTCAATGAGAGGCTAGAATTAGCTTTGGAACTGCAATCACAATTAACCAAGGCCGCCAGACGCTTTGTGCCTAATGAGTTTGTCTCTTTGCTAGGCCGTGAAAGCTTAGTCGATATCAAACTCGGCGACAGCGTGGAAAAGGAAATGTCTGTGTTGTTTTCGGATATTCGGGATTTTACAAGTATTTCTGAGGGGATGACTCCTCAGGAAAATTTTAGGTTTATTAATTCTTATTTGAGCCGCATGGAGCCAACTATTATTGAAAATAATGGTTTTATTGATAAGTATATTGGCGATGCAATTATGGCTTTGTTCGGTCATAGTGCCAAGGATGCGGTGAACGCTGGAATTTCGATGCTGCACCGTCTCAAGGAATACAATAAATACCGCGTTAGCGAGGGCTTTGCACCGCTCAAAATTGGGATCGGTATCAATACAGGCAACCTGATGCTGGGAACTGTTGGGGGAACAACGAGGATGGATAGTACGGTGATTAGCGACGCGGTGAATTTGGCGAACCGCGTGGAAACTATGACGAAAAGTTACGGGGTGTCGATGCTAATTACTAACAATACTTTTTTACAGTTAAATGTTAGTGAATATCAGAAATATGCGATCCGAAATATTGGTCGGGTTCGAGTGAAAGGTAAAGCAGATTTGGTGACAATTCATGAAGTATTTGATGCCGATCCGCCGGAAGTGAAAGAGGGCAAGTTGGCGACTTTTAACATATTTTTAGAGGCTTTGTGGAATTACAGTGCGAGCAAACATAAAGAAGCGGCACAACTTTTTGCTGAGTGCGTGCGCAAAAACCCGCTCGATAGCGTAGCGAAAAATTACTTACAACGCTGTCAGGAAATTATGTCAATATTACCTGAGGGTAAGTCGAATTTTTTTTGATGGGGAATTGCCAATTGCGAATTGGCAATGTTTCCACTCTCCCCCTCTTCCTGCTGTCCTTAAACCCAAGTTTGTAGAACTTTTCCGGCTATTTGCTGTCCCAACCAAGCTGTATTTGCCGATCGCGACTTCAGACTTTGCACCTCAACAGTCCAAGTCATCAGCGGGTCGAACAAAATCAGCTCAGCAGAGGCTCCTGGCGCCACCGTAGCGGGGGTTTGACCGAGACAAACGGCGGGGCCAGTGCTTAAAACTCGCCACAGTTCCAAGGCGGAAAATTCGCCAGTTTCCACCAGTCCGTGCCACAGCAAAGGCAAAGCTAATTCTAAGCCGATCGCCCCTGGGGGACTATCAGCAAAAGCCACGGTTTTTTCCTCGTAGGTACGCGGGTTGTGGTCGATCGCGATCGCATCAATCACCCCATCTTTCACAGCTTGAATTAAAGCTAATTGATCGCTACGATTGCCCAACGGCGGTTCTAGGTGTAAATTCGGATCGTAGGCAAAGGAAGCACTCAGAGCATTTTTGCCACCGGAATCTTGAGAGTTTCCAGAAATTGCGCCAACATTTAACAGCAAGTGCATCCAAGTGACACTAGCAGTCACCGGCAAACCCCGCGCCTTAGCATCTCGAATCAATTCCACGCTGCGGGCGGTGGAAACGCGCATGATGTGTACGGGAGTACCGGCAGAGGCCACCAACTCCAAGACTGCCGCCAAAGCCGATGTTTCTGCACTCGCGGGAATTCCCGGCAAACCCAAGCGCACCGACACTGCACCTTCCCGGGCGGCACCATTTCCTGCCAAAGTTCGATCGCACGGCCACAAAGCCACAGACTTATGCAAGGGCTGGATATACTCCAGCAAACGCCTCACCAGAGCCGGATTAGACAGCGGCAAACCGTCCGCAAACCCCACCACCGCAGAGGAGGCCAGCTCCCCCAACTCGGCCATCTGCTGCCCTTTAACGCCCGCTGTCAGCGCGCCCCAAAAATACAAACGGGGTAGGGAGGGCGACAAATTGCGGATGTGTTGCTGCAACAAAGCTAAACCGGCCAAATTGTCTACAGGTGGGGATGTATCGGGCAAAATTGCCACTCGCGTAAAACCGCCAGCCGCCGCAGCCTGCATTAAGGATTCGATGGTTTCTCGTTCCTCAAAACCTGGTTCTCCGCTATGACTGTAGATATCGGCTAATCCTGGCCCTAAAATTAGTCCTTGGCAATTCCGCACTTCTGTGTCGGCGGGAATTTCGGTGATATTTTCTTCTATTGCTTGGATATGATTTTCGGTAATTAGAATGTCAGCGGTGCGATCGAGCTTTGAAACTGGATCGATTACTCTTATATTTTGTAGCAGTTCGCGATTCATAAAGAAGGAAGTTCGGCAACGGATTTTTTAACGGATGTAACGGATGGATGGAGGATGGAACCGCGAAGACGCTAAGGACACGAAGGAAGAGGGGGGAAGGAAGAGGAATAAAAGCAAGGGTTTAAGCAGTTAAGAATGCTTGGTGGTTGCTATTAAATTTCGGACTTTTGTCCGGCGAAGCGTGGTGGAGGGCATTGGTATTTGTGTTAACTTAAGCTTTAAACGTGCGATCGATCTACTGTTTGAAGATTAGGTTGGCCGATCCCCCCTAGCCCCCCTTAAGAAGGGGGGAA
>NZ_JAUBOJ010000365.1:0-7843 GCF_036700185.1 Microcoleus sp. BM001215392
TCACTGATTATTGGGAAATATTCAAAAATAACAAATAACAAATAACAAATAACAACTATCAACTGTCAACTGTCAACTGTCAACTGTCAACTGTCAACTGTCAATGGCTTTGATTAAAGCTGGAATTTGCGAACAGTCTCGTTGTACAGATGAATAGCTAAATCCCTCAGAACTTCTTCATTCTCAATATGACTTCCTAACTTCTGTTTCGCTGAGTTGATGCACATTTGCATTAAGTCGGCGGAACTTTCGACGTAAAGCGCGATTGCCCTTTGCTGTTGTTCAAAACTAATCTCGTCTTCCCCGAGCATTTGTACCGATTGACAATTAGGCGATCGATCGAAATCTTCCGCCATTTTTTCCTGTTTTCTCCTTTGCACTTCCTCGGAAAAACCAGAAGAAATTATCCCCGCAGGCAGTGCAAAAATTCCTATACCCAAAAATGCTAAAATTGCTCCTAACAATTTACCTAAAGGAGTGATCGGATAAATATCGCCGTAGCCGACAGTCGTTAATGTCACAACTCCCCACCACATTGAATCGAGGATACTCCCAAAAGCTTTGGGATGCGCTTCGCATTCAACAAAATACATGATGCTAGAGGCAAATATTAATAGAATAAAAACTGCAAATGCAGTGGCGATTAAATCCTCTTTTTTGGTGTACAATACTGCTCCCATAGTTCGCACTGAATGTGAATAACGGCTCATTTTTAGCAGCCGCAACAGACGCAACAGGCGAATTAAATTAATGAAGCTTAATTCGGGAAATAAGAGAACTGTAAAAAAAGGCAATATTGAAACTAAATCTATTAGACTTAGTGGTGTCAGACCGTATCTCAATCTTCCCCAAAGCGGGTGGCTATATCTGCGATCTACTGTACACACCCACAGCCTCAAACCATATTCTATTGTAAATACTAAGGATGCAACAATTTCGATGTTTTCCAGAATGCTTTTTTGTTCTTGGGAGAAACTGGGGGAAGTAGAAGCAATAAAAGCTGCAACATTTATCAGAATCAAACCAGTGATAATAATATTGCCTGCTAAGCTGTATAAATTGCTACGCTCTGAACCTTCTAATATTTCATAAATTATTGCTCTGAGTTGTTTATGCACCTGAGTTTCTCCTAAACAATTAGCAATTAATGCTTGCCCTTTACCATAGCTTAAGAAGTTTTTTTGAAAACGTCAGTAGGATTTGTGAGGAGGGCTAAAAATCTAGTTGCTTCAGAGATGTTTTCGTTGCAAAACTCCATATTTATCATGGAAAGTGGGTGGTTTGGGGCAACGGCTTTCTAGTAAAATTTAGAGTTTATCTGAAAGAAATTGCCAACTACATACTGGATTTGCAGGCAAAAATCATGAAGGTAGCCGTATTCAGCACCAAATCCTACGATCGCACTTTTCTGACAGCAGCCAACGCCGACAAACACGAGTTGGTGTTTTTTGAACCGCGCTTGAACCTGGAAACTAGCGTTCTGACTGCTGGATTTCCGGCAGTCTGCGTCTTCGTTAACGATAGTTTAGACGCCAAAACGCTGCGGGCGATCGCCCAAAATGGCGTGCGCTTGCTGGCTTTGCGATCGGCCGGATTCAATCACGTCGATTTAGCAGCAGCCCGCGATTTAGACTTAACTCTTGTCCGAGTTCCCGCTTATTCTCCCTACGCCGTCGCCGAACACGCAGTGGCGATGATTTTGTCCCTCAACCGCAACATCCACCGGGCCTACAACCGCGTCCGCGAAGGCAATTTCGCTCTAGACGGCTTGTTGGGTTTTGACCTCCACGGTAAAACGGTGGGAATCGTCGGGACTGGCAAAATAGGCGCCCTGACTGCCAAAATTCTGCACGGATTCGGCTGTCGCTTGCTGGGATACGATGTTTCCCCAAACCCGGATTGCTTAGCCTTGGGGATGGAATACGTGGCGCTGGCCCAACTGTTGGGTAACTCTGATATTGTCAGCCTCCACTGTCCGCTGATACCAGAAACTTATCATTTAATCGGTGCAGAGGCGATCGGGCAAATGAAACTGGGGATGATGTTGATCAATACCAGCCGCGGTCAGTTGATTGATACCAAAGCTGTTACTAAAGGACTGAAGTCTGGTAGAATTGGCTACCTCGGCTTAGATGTTTACGAACAAGAGACGGATCTGTTTTTTGAGGATTTGTCAAATCAGGTGATTCAAGACGACGTATTTGTGCGCTTGCTGACTTTCCCCAACGTCCTGATTACCGGACATCAAGCTTTTTTCACCGAGGAAGCATTGCAAAATATCGCCGAAACCACGATCGGCAATATCACCGATTTTGAACGAGGGCGCACTTGTCCCAATCAAATCGACCTCAGGAAAGTGCAAAAATGAGTCAAAAGAGCGATTTGTCAGCGGGGGCAATTGTTTAAAATCAACCCATATCGTTATTTTTGCTTGCAATTAGTGAAGCTCTGCCTTAATCTCATCAATTAGCCCCAGCAGCCTGAATGCTGTGCTAATTGCCAGATAATTATACTGGCATCAACTCAAAGCCTGCAATTTTACTTGACAACGGAGGAATTATCCCATGACACAAGCTAACTTTTCTGACGACACGCAAACCATCACCGAAGTTGTGACAGTAGACCTAGTGAGTGACCAGCCCGGGGTCATAACTACAATGACAACCTCAGAAACACCAGCCAGCCAGTTCCAAGATATTAAAGACCAAATTCTCACAATTTTGTCCGAGCTTCCAGCTTATTTGTCGAACTTTTTTACTGAATATCAAAAACCTCTGGTAACTATTGGTTTAATCCTGGCCGGCGGTATCAGTATCAAGGTAATGCTGGGAGTTTTAGATGCTCTTAATGATGTGCCTTTGGTAACTCCATTTTTTGAATTGATCGGGATGGGATATACAGGTTGGTTTGTTTACCGCTATCTGCTCAAAGCTTCTACTCGCCAAGAATTGTTGACGGAAATTGATTCTTTGAAAGAACAAGTTGTCGGTCAAAATTCTTAATTAGACAGTTGACAGTTGACTCCGAAAGCAGTTGACAGCTCGCTTAGAGAAGGGTTGACAGAAGGAAGAGAGAATATTGAGAGCATCTCAGTTTGGCATTTGTATGTAGTGCGAGCTCTTAAGCTCGCACTGTAAAAAAAATGTTTTTTGAAAAAATGACATACTCCCGGGAATATTTTCCAAATCTTCCCCTATCCCCCTGTCAATTAGGATGGCAAACTTGTTGCAAAGTAGCGGTAAAATCTGGGTAGGAAATGGCAGCAGCTTCGGCACGGTGAATGTTAGTAACACCTGTGGCGTTCAGGGCTGCGATCGCCAAACTCATCGCTATTCTGTGATCGGTATAGCTGTCAACATCCGCGCCAGTTAAATTAGTTCCCCCGGTAATTTCTAAACCGTCGGGTAACTCGGTAATTTGAGCTCCCATGCGGTTGAGTTCCGCAGCAGTCACAGCCAGCCGATCGCTCTCTTTGACTCGCAACTCAGCCGCATCTCGAATGATGGTAGTACCCGACGCAAAAGCCGCGGCTACTGCCAAAATTGGGATTTCGTCAATCAGTCGGGGAATTAAGTCGCCAGCAATGGTGCATCCCCGCAATTGGCGGGAACTACGAACCAAAATATCCGCTACCGGTTCCCCCGCCGCCTCTCGCTGATTTTGCAGTTCAATGTCGGCGCCCATCATTTCCAAAGCTTCCAAAATCCCTGTACGAGTTGGGTTGACGCCGACATTTTCGACTACGAGCTCGGAACCCGGGACGATCGCCCCAGCAACTAGCCAAAATGCCGCCGAACTAATATCTCCCGGTACAATTACATTCTGTCCTTGGAGTTGCGCAGGGCCATTGACTGTCACGCTACAAGTTTCTGGATCGACGGTTAATTTGGCTCCAAACGCCCGCAGCATCCGCTCGCTGTGATCCCGCGAGAGAGCCGGCTCGGTGACTGTAGTTTCTCCATCCGCCATCAAACCCGCTAGCAAAATGCAAGATTTTACTTGAGCCGAGGCGATCGGCGAATGGTAGTGAATCCCTTTTAACTGCTGTCCGAGTACCGCTAAAGGAGCTAAAGAATTGCTCTTTCTACCCCAAATTTGCGCACCCATTTGTTGCAGCGGTTTAATGACGCGCGACATGGGGCGCGATCGCAAAGAACTATCGCCCGTTACCGCATAAAAACGCCCCGGATGAGAGGCTAAAATTCCCAACATCAACCGCATCGTCGTGCCGGAATTGCCCGCGTCCAAGACTTCGAGAGGCTCCTGTAACTCGCCAATTCCGACGCCCCTGACAATCACCCGTTCCGCGTTTAGTTCAGAAACTGAGGCTCCCAGCAGCGAGAAGCATTTAGCAGTGCTGCGGGGGTCTTCTCCCAGCAGCAGTCCCTCAATTGTAGTTTCACCGCTGGCGATCGCGCCCAACATCAAAGCCCGGTGAGAAATCGATTTATCGCCGGGAACTCGAATCCTGCCTCGCAGCGACAAGCCCGAGGCTGGTTTTTGAATGCTTAAAGTTTGAGTTTCGCCGTGAAGCGAAGTAGTTATAATGTCAACTGCCATGAGATAGACTAGGATGGGACGGCGTTAGCTATCCTACCCTTTTCCCAGCCTAAGTCATACCATTTTAAATTTTCCATTTTTCAAGTTGAGATTTGGGAATGACACACTGCATAAGGGTTTGCACCGCAGACTTACAGTTCGATTATTTTGTAAAACGGCGATCGGCGATCGGGTAGGCCCGGAGGCAATGGGAAGGATTTTACCTTAATTTGACAAATATTATCTCTAGATATGCTGAGATTTAAGATCGCGCTTTCGGTTGTCGATGCGGTAATTGACTGGGGAATCAACTATTCGATCTTGGTGGGCCGCCAGTTGTAGACTTGCAATTTTTTAACCAAAAGCTCCGGAATTTGTAACCGGGATCATCTAAAATCTAAAATCAAAAGTCTAAAATATCAAATCTCAAACGGCCCGATCCACAATAACTCCTACACTTTTATTTATGCTGACTCATCACCGCAAGCCTGTAAGTTTATCGCTGGTATCCACAGATTTACCTTTGTGGTCTGTTGTTGAAACCGCTGGTACGCTGTATCAAAAAGACCGCGATCGCTTTCACTTGTTGTTGCACGAGCCGGCAATACTCGATCGGCAATTTTCCGACGCATCTGACACATCTGGCGAGCAAGTTACGATATTACCAACAACTACAAAACCACGGTTGCTGTGGCTAGAAGTTTCGCCCTATCGAGTGATTATGACTATGCAGGGAAACGGCAAATACAGTTACCGCCACTGCTGGGAACGCGGAATGTACGGGCTTAGCCGTTATTGGCTTCAGGGCGAATCGCTGGCGACTCCCGAACAGTTGCGCCTCCGCAACTTCACTCGCAACTTGACCCTGACCGGAAAGCCAGAACCGGGACACCTGCGGTTAGAATATGAGTTGTGGTCGGAAAAAGTGCAACTTGGTCAGTATATTTTGAATTTAGAAATTCATCACTAAATTTGGCAATGGGTAATTAGTCAGTAGTCAGCAGTCAGCAGTCAGCAGTCAGTAGTCAGCAGTCATTAGTCATTGGTCATTGGTTATGATGTAGGCGATCGCCAAAAACAATTACATTTTACAGAATATTGTAGATACTATTATTTTTGGGGAATGACCTACTTACCGATCGCTCTTACAATAATTAATCAGTTGGCCAGTCAAAGCCTCTAGATTGTCGGCTGCTTGATTTGCCTGCTGTCCAGCTCTGATAATATCTGCTCTAGCTTTTGTGATTTGCTCTCGACCTTCTATACTTGTAGAAGCACGGTTTCCTGTTTCAAGGGCTTTGCCGATGTCACCGAGTCCTTGACCCATTTCCCGGAAAGATTTAACCGACGGCTCTTGAATTTCTTTGAGGGTTTTATCTGTGATTCGCAGAGCTTCAATTTGTTTAGCTGTTTGGTTCAAATCTTTAGCTAAGTTCTTGCTCGTTGCAGCATCGTAGGTGCCGTTTTTAAGATCGATGAGAGCCTTACCTTTAGTGACAATTTCAGTGAATTTAGTACACTGGGCAGTTCGGTTATCGCCACCGCAACTAACCGTCAGCATACAGCAAGCAACAAATACGAGCAGGAAAGCGATTGGTTTACGAAAAAAGTACATGAATCCTCTGTTGAAAAAAGTAGCTTCGGGAATTTTGTAGTAGAGTGGGGAGCATCGATTTTACATTTTCGATTTAGTCCACAGATCAATCAAATGAGTTGGAACTTCAGTCTAAAATTAGAGGGTCGTGAGATCGGGAGTGTCGCCCGGTGGTATCTGTATTTTAGGCGGATGTGCGATCGGCAGATCGAGATATCGACTGTTAACACCCTGCTGCGACCTTCAGACAAGCTCTGCTAAACTAAACTACGTAACAGTTTGGGAACTATGGTCAAAAACAGCAATAACCTACAGAAGGGCAGCATTTGGGGATATCTTACCCTGCTTTTGCCTATTTGCTTAACGGCGGTTGCCAGTTTCGAGTCGGGAACGATGTTTTGGGCGATCGCCACCACAGCGGGCATTGCTTGGGCTTACAAGCTATACCAGCAGCAGCAAAAACACAAACAAGCGAGTTTAGACTTGGTTTTCTACAGATTGATCAAGGAAAATCAAGGACGAGTTACGGCGTTGGATCTGGCGATGAATGCCAAACTCCCGGGATCGAAGGTTCAAGAATATCTCGACGAACGAGCTCTTGAGTTTGCCGCTGATTTCCAAGTAACCGAAGAAGGCGGAATTTTGTATTATTTTCAAATTGCTCCAACTGTCACTCCCAGCGAAACACCTAAGGTGGCAGTAGCTGTTCAAGAGCCTCCCACAAATCGGGAAAAAACACAAGATAAAACACCAAAATTATTTCCGATCGATCAACCCAAGACTGGTGAAAATCCGAAAATCTCTTTTACCCAGACGGAACTATCCCGCAGGTTCAAAGTTCACGCCACGACGATCGGCAAATGGAAAGTTAAGCCAGAGTTTGCTCAGTGGAGCCGCGAAAAAGACCCGGAGAATCTCGCCTGGGAATATTCTACGGACAACAAGCGATTTTATCCCAAAGATTAATCGGAATAGTTGACGGTTGACAGTTGACGGTTGACAGTTCACAGTTGACAGTTGGAAGAGGGAGAAAAACATCAACAGCAAGCTTTTTAGCGATCCGTATTGTAGATTTAATTAGGTGGATTTACTTGTGGGTTCAAATATACTAAAGAAACCGGGTTTCTACGAGGTTCTGCGGTTGGTAACGAAGAATTTCGGATCGACCGGGTTTGTGAGATTTGAGCGAGTTCTAGACTATTCTGATACCCGTTGACCGATCGACCTCTTTAGGTTAGTTTAAGTAAAATCCTGTTTAATAGAGTTTGCCCGATAAATATCGGTAAATTCGATCGCCATATCTGTTCATTTTTTATCCTATGTCCACACCAACCTTGCGAGTAGTCGCGCGTCTCGTCGCCTTTCCCGACAAAGTAGCAGAACTTAAATCTCTGCTGCTGAGCATTATAGAGCCAACTCGCCAAGAGCAAGGCTGCATCAAATACGAACTCCTGCAAAATCAAGCCGATCCTACAGATTTTACGTTCGTTGAAGAGTGGGAAAGTGCAACTTTGCTAGAACTACATCTCGCTTCTACTCACATTCAAGCCGCAGTGCAGCAATTAGAAGGTTTAGCAGTTGAGCCGCCTGATATTCGCCGCTATGAATTGCTCGCTTAATCAACTTTTTATAGCAATTTTATTAAGGTTGGCGGCACATATTCGATCCCCCCTAGCCCCCCTTAGTAAGGGGGGGACAAGAGTGAGAGTT
>NZ_JAUBOJ010000366.1:0-7808 GCF_036700185.1 Microcoleus sp. BM001215392
TGAGTGAGAATCAGAGATTTACTGCCGAAATGCGAGAGCCCCTACGAGTATATTTGCACTCATTGAGATGCACCCACCAGACGCACCCTATAGCAACAATCTAATATTGACTTGGATTCAAGTTGTGTTACCAGAATATTTGACCTTACTTAATATTTGGAGAAACCGATGGAAGTTCCAACAATAGCCTTATCTTCTCCCCTAGAATTGACAATAGATATAACTGACGAACAATTTTTTTAGTTGTGTCAAGAAAACCGAGATTTAAGATTTGAGCGCACTGCTAGTGGAGGATTAATTATCATCTCGCCTACTGGTAGCGAGACTGGCAATCGCAACATTGACTTATCCTATCAACTTCAATCTTGGAGCCGTCAAAATAAACATTTGGGAATTGCGTTTGACTCTTCAACTGGATTTAAACTGCCAGATGGTACTGATATTTCTCCGGATGCTGCTTGGATTCGGCGCGACAGATGGGATGCTTTAACTCCCGTAGAAAAAGAGAAATTTGCACCAATTTGTCCCGATTTTGTGGTGGAATTGCGCTCAACCACCGATTCCCTAGAAAAATTGCGGGCTAAAATGAAATTGTATGTGAAAAATAAAGTTCGTTTGGGCTGGTTGCTCGATCGCAAAAATCGGCAAGTAGAAATCTCCCGTCAAGCTAGAGAAGTAGAAATTTTAGATGCACCTCAAACTGTCTCAGGTGAAGATGTACTGCCCGGTTTTGTGTTGGATTTAACTGATATTTTCTAAATTTGTAAGAAGCCTCGGCGGTTGAAACCGCGTCTATACAAACTTGCACGTGCCTCCGCAGGTTAAAGAGGCTTCGGCGGTTGAAACCGCGTCTATACAAGCAAAACCTGCCTCGGCAGGTTAAAGATAGCGCGGTAAAATTATCTTATTGTCTTCCGTCCGCGGAGGCGGACATCGTTTGTATAGCAGCGGTTTCAACCGCCGTCTTATCTTTTCCCGCTAATTCATGATATGATTGGCTGCCAAAGGTTGCGTTTGGTATGACCTATGAAAATCCTGCACGGCACTTGGATTCCTCAAACAGAAGAGAGTTTTGTTCAACCTGGAACGTTTTATATTTGGGTTGAAACCACTGAAAAGAAAAAACAGCCTGCTAAGGTTCATCCCCGACAATTGGAGACGGCACAGTTAACAGAGTTTCTAACGAAAGAAGCCGGGATTCAACTGCCACCAGTCAGCAATACAAGTGCGATCGGGCTAGAATATGCGATCGCCCCTCGGTACTTTTTACTCCCCACAGCCGATAACCAGCCGTTACCATCTTTAGAGTTAGCCCGATATTTAGAGACAGAATTACCCGAAACATTTGAGTTGCAATATTGGGAAGTCGATTGTGTGTCCATCGCCACCCACACTTTGACTAAAGTATTGAACGATCTGCATTTTTTTGCCCTCTACGATTTAGCAGAAGTTCAGTTTGGTTCAGATTTGCTGTTTTGGTATCACTACACCCAATTTTTTAAGCAAATTGTTCTGAAAGATCATTATATTCCGGCGTTGCGCTATCGAGAAACTGCTCCGATCGCGATCGCACCCATCGAAGCATCCGAACCCGCTGAAAAAGCCGCGCGCGGGCGCAAGAAAGCGGGTGAAACAAAAACAACCGCAAAGACTACAAAAACTCCAAAAACACCTGCCAAAATTGCACCCAGCTTTGAGATTTATCCGGGATGGGAAATTGTTTCAGCACAGTACGAAACAGAGTTACAACGCTATGTAGAATGGATGCCTTTAGTTTGCGTGTCCGGTTTTGGGAAGATCCAGCTACAAGATACACCAAAGTTATACGATAGCGAAATGTTGCTGCGTAATTTTTCAGAATGTGCGATCGCCGAAATTGTCACTCAAACCCCCATCCCAGCATCGTTTGAGAATAAGATTGCCGATTCTTTACTCCAAATCTGCCTCAACCAAACACGAAAAATCGCGCGAGTAAGCCTTGAACAATACCGGCAATGGCAAACCTGGCGCGATCGCATTACGCGCAATCAATCTGCTGACTCATTCTCCCTCTGCTTTCAATTACAATCGCCCGAAAACCCCGAACAGCCTTGGGTTTTAGAGTTTCAGGTGGCGGCCAAACAAGACCCATCTCTGCGGGTGCCGTTGCAGGATTATTGGCGATCGCGATCGACTCAACCAAAACAGTTGCAAACACAATTCGGCGACAACTTTGAGCAACATTTGCTAACAAATCTCGGCTACGCTGCGCGCATTTATCCCCAACTTTGGCAGGGGCTAGAAACAGACAAACCCGCTAACATTTCTCTCAACGTAGATGATGCTTTTACCTTCCTCAGCGAGTCCGCTTGGGTATTAGAAGATGCTGGATATAAAGTGATTGTCCCCGCTTGGTGGACGCCCAAGGGACGACAGCGGGCGAAGATTCGGCTGCAAGTCAAAGGCAAGGGCAGCAAAAGCGCTGCAATCAAGGGCAAGGGATTGTTTTCTGCGGATTCCCTGGTGGAATATCAGTATGAATTGGCGATCGGAGGCGAACGAGTTAGCGAACAAGAATGGCAGGCGTTAGTTAATAGCAAAACACCGCTGGTGCAGTTCCGAGGACAATGGATGGAACTGGACAAAGACAAGATGCAGGAGATGCTGGGGTTTTGGAAAAAACATCGCGAAGAGAATCCCGATGTCAGCTTAATTGACTTTATGAAGTTGACGGCAGAAGGAGAAGCCAGTGAAGAGTTGGAGGTGGAGCGCGATCGCACTTTATCGGATATGTTGGAGAAGCTGCACGATAAGAGTCGGCTAGAGTTAATTGCAGATCCAACACAGTTTCAAGGAAAACTCCGCGATTATCAAAAGCGCGGTGTTTCTTGGTTGAGTTATTTGGAAAGTTTGGGATTAAATGGCTGTCTTGCCGACGATATGGGTTTGGGTAAATCGGCGCAGGTAATTGCTAGATTATTGCAGGAAAGAGAAGTTTTATCGACTAGCAAAGAGACGGAACAAGGAACGGAAAAGAAGACAAAAAAAGGGACAAAAAATGCGATTTTACCCACCCTGCTAATTGCACCGACTTCCGTAGTCGGCAATTGGCAGAAGGAAATGGAAAAATTTGCTCCAGAATTGCGATCGCTAATTCACCACGGCCCTCAACGTTTGCAAGATGCCAAAGCATTTAAAGCCGCCGTCCAAGATTGTGATATGTTGATTACTTCCTTTACCTTGGCGCGAAAAGATGAGAAGCTGTTGAGCAGCGTAGCGTGGCATCGTCTGGTAATTGATGAAGCGCAGAATATTAAAAATCCGAAAGCGGCGCAAACCAAGGCGATTTTAAAGTTACCCGCTACCCATCGACTAGCATTGACTGGAACACCTGTAGAAAATCGCTTGTTGGATTTATGGTCAATTTTTAATTTCCTCAATCCCGGATATTTGGGAAAAGAGACGCAGTTTCGGAAAATGTTTGAATTACCGATTCAAAAACATGGGAGTCGCACACAATCAGCAGCGCTCAAAAAATTAGTAGAACCTTTTATCCTGCGCCGTCTGAAAACCGATAAGTCAATTATTCAGGATCTCCCTGACAAAGTTGAGCAAAAGCTCTACTGCAATCTCACCCGCGAGCAAGCTTCGCTTTATGAAGCCATTGTGAAAGAGGTAGAGCAAGAAATTGACGCGGCTGAAGGAATGAAGCGCAAGGGGATGATTTTGGCGACGCTGCTGAAGTTGAAGCAAATTTGCAATCATCCCCGCCAGTTTTTGCAGGATGAAAGTGAGTTTACACCAGAGCGATCGCACAAACTGGAACGGCTGATCGAAATGATTGAGGAAGTCAAAGCCGAAGGCGAAAGTTTATTGGTATTTACGCAGTTTACAGAATTGGGAAGTGCGTTGGAAAAATACATCAAACAAACCCTACATTACAACACTTATTACATCCACGGCGGAACAAGTCGCGAAAAACGGGAACGGATGATTTCAGAGTTTCAAGATCCAGAATCAGAACCTTCGGTATTTATTCTATCACTGAAGGCCGGCGGTGTGGGAATTACGCTGACAAAAGCCAATCACGTGTTCCATTTCGATCGCTGGTGGAATCCGGCGGTGGAAGATCAGGCGACGGATCGGGCGTTTCGGATCGGACAGGAAAAAAATGTGTTTGTGCATAAGTTTGTGGCAATTGGCACTTTGGAAGAAAAGATTGACCAAATGATTGAGGACAAAAAGAAATTGGCAGGGTCAATTATTGGTGCTGATGAATCGTGGTTGACTGAGTTGGATAATGAGGCATTTAAACAGTTAATTAGGCTCAATAAAAATGCTGTTTTAGATTAGGAGAAAATCGCAAATATGTCACAATTTACTCGGACTTGGTGGGGCAATAAATTTATCGATGCGCTGGAAAAATTTACCGATTCAGGGCGACTCGGGCGGGGACGTTCCTATGCACGGAATGACAAGGTAAAAAGCTTTGGCATGAATAATGGCTTAGTGATGGCACAAGTGAGAGGCTCGGTTAATCCTTATTTTGGGGTTTATAAAGAGCCGCTGTACACAACTCAAATTGAGTTTGAGCCGATTAGTCAGGAAAAGTGGCAAGTGGCGATCGCCCAAATGGCATCAAAAGCCAGCTTCATTTCTCGGCTGCTGCTCAACGAAATGCCCGACAACATTGAAAACGCTTTTTCACCCCTGGGATTGCACCTGTTACCCAGCAGCCGCGAGGACTTTAAGACTACTTGCTCTTGCCCAGACTATAGCAATCCCTGCAAACATATTGCCGGAGTCTATTATTTGGTGGCGGCCGAATTGGACAAAGATCCATTTTTGCTGTTTGAATTACGGGGGCTTTCTAAGGAAGTGCTGCACCGCGAATTAGCAAAAACGCCTTTAGGCTTGGCGCTTTCTGCGGAGTTGACGGCGGATGCAGCGGCCCCTGTGGCGGTGGATTCCTATTACACGCGGGCGATCGCCAATGAAGCGCCAACCGTCAGCCTGAGAGAGTTTTGGCACGGTGCGAAGCGGTTTCCGCAGACGATTGAAGTGGGGGTGCAAAGTGGCGTAAGTGCGATCGTGGTGAAAAAGCAGGGAGATTTTCCGCCGTTTTGGCAGAAAGATGGTTCGTTTATTGAGGCGATGGAAGAGCTGTATATGCGGGTGAAAACGAAGAATAAACAGTAAGATTTGACAGTGCGGCATGGCTGATTGACGCTATCAATTAAGTTGTAGGCTCATACTCAAAAGCGCAAAAAGTCTGTCTTCTAAAAAAACTGAAAAATGTACATTAATACTCAAGTTCAGCAATGCCAAAATCTGTTAATTGCTTAACTTGACTCTAGAGTGCGTGGCGGATAAGTTGCTGCAAAAAATTGGCAGCCGACAAGTCTGAACATGGCTCCGTATAGTTGGGATTTTGTGCAGCCTGTTCGCGATTTGTCACTAAAAAACAAGCAGCCGTGAAATGCCTTTCCCGCACCATCTTCTGACAAAAAAGTTCATAGCGTTGAGCATAGCTTGCCCCTCTAAACTCCGGCAAAACCGCGAAATGCGTCAACCTCCCCCATCAATCCGTCATAGACTACGCGCAAGCCATAGGTTTCTTGCATCCGTTTCAGCACCATCTGATGGTAATTTGGCTCAACATCTACCCCGATACTGTTGCGCCCCCAGTTGGCCGCAGCGACGCAGGTTGTCCCCGTCCCCATAAATGGGTCAAGTACCGTGTCCCCAGCAAAGGAAAACATCCGCACCAGCCTTTCTGCTAGTTCCAAAGGATACGGGGCGGGGTGTTGCTTGGTGGAAGCGCCTTTGATATCCTGCCAAATTTGTTGAAACCACTGCCGGTGCAGAGTTTCCGGTATCACGGACAATACTCGGGCTGTCAGGCTGGGACTGCGGTAGCCGCCCGGTTTGCGCTGCATCAGGATAAATTCGATGTCGTTTTTGATGACACCTCCGGGCTCGTAAGGCTTGCCGAGAAAACTGGTGCCATTTCCGGCTGCTTCTAGGGAAGCATTGGCGATTTTGTACCAGATAATGGGTGCGAGGTTATCAAATCCCAGATGGCGGCAGTTTTCCTGAATGCTGGCGTGCAGGGGAAATACCATGTGTCTGCCCTGCACGCCGGCGCGCCACACAGACATCGCCCACGACAATCACCAGCCGTCCGCCTGGTACTAAAACGCGCCATATTTGCTCCCATACTCGATCGAGCTCTTGCAAAAACTGTTCGTAGTCTGCTATTTCTCCAAGCTGGTTTGGGTTTTTGAGATATTCTTTTAAATTCCAGTACGGGGGTGATGTGACTACCAGATGCACGCTTTCATCGGGAATATGTGTCAAGTTTCGGCTATCACCCTGTAGCAGAGAATGGAAAGATGGCAAGCTTTGCACTCGATGCTGAATTTCCTCGATCAAGGCTGCATTTTTGCTGATGGCAGGAATGGCGCGCTGTTCGTCTGCTGCTAGTAATGCGGCTGCTTCCTCGGGTACAAGGCTTTTATCCTGTAGCGCTTGTTTCAACGGTTCGGTTGATTCGTGAGACAGAAACTGGGTTGAAATATTAACCTTGCTTAAACTAGAAGACTTCATATATTTGATACAATAATTATGTTTGTCATATCAGCTTTCCCAGCAACAAAAATCATCATATCCTGATTTGACAATCTTAGACTATAATTAAAGTAGTGCGACTGTTAAAGAAGTAGAGTTTTTAGTTACAGCAAGGTTTGGCACTTTCAAATTATCATCTAAAATTGACTGATGTTACAAAGAGAAGAACTGTTAAAAGGTATCGAAAATCGCGAATCTGTAGCGCGGGCGATCGACCAAGCGGAACAAGCAATTAAAACTTGGGAAGTTACTCTGACTGATTTTCTGTCGCCGCCGGAATTGGCGGACACTCTGACGGTATTTAAGCGCTTGACTGATGTGGAATTGGTCGCTTGGGGAGGCTATCCCCAGGGTGAAAGACAAAGAATTGCGATCGCCCGATCGGAAATCCCGATCGACTCTGCGAGTGTTAGCATTGCTGCGGTGGAGATAGCCGGCAATTTCTTGTTCGACACCGCCAGCCACCGCGACTTCTTAGGCGCAATGCTGGGTACGGGAATTGTCCGCGAGAAAACCGGCGATATCATCGTGTTGGGCGAACGCGGCGCCCAGGCGATTGTCATGCCGGAAATGGTAGAGTATCTGGAGATGAGTTTGCAGCAAGTGCGATCGGTTCCGGTGAAAACTCGGCGCATTGAGTTGAGCGAACTAAAAATTAGAGAACCCAAAAAGAAAGAAATGACAACCGTTGAAGCATCGATGAGATTGGATGCTGTGGCTTCGGCCGGATTTGCCATGTCTCGCAGCAAAATGGTTGAATTCATTGACAGAGGTGACGTGCGAGTTAACTGGAAAGATATCACCCAATCTAGTTATCACGTTAAATCTGGAGATTTAATCGCTGTTAGCGGTAAGGGAAGATTGGAAATTGGGGAAGTTATGGTAACTAAAAAAGAACGCTATCGAGTGCAGTTAACTCGATACTTGTAATTCGGGGAATTTGGAATTGGGATGCGGGTAAGTGCCGGAGTCCGACAGGAGTTGAAAACCCCTATCTCATAGTGAATGAGATCTTGCACCAATGTCAATAAGCCTTTCATGGGCGGGCGGGACGCCCACCCCACAATCAAATTCATTCTTTGTGGAACAGGCCGGACAGCCTGTTCTTGAGAATGGTGCAATATCTCAGTTTCAACCGACTTTAGCCTGACGCCCGGAACTTGAGTCCGACAGGGGTTGAAAACCCCTGTCTCACAGCA
>NZ_JAUBOJ010000367.1:0-7808 GCF_036700185.1 Microcoleus sp. BM001215392
CTGTTGACTGTTGACTGTTGACTGTTGACTGTTGACTGTTGACTGTTGACTGTTGTTGGTTATTTGTTATTTGTTATTTGTTGCATATAAAATCATTAATACCCAATGCCCAATGCCCGATTCCCGATTCCCGATGCCCAATGCCCCATTCCCAATGCCCCATTCCCAATGCCCAAATCCGTGAATTACAAAAATCCTGCACCTACAGTTGATATTATCATTGAATTGGTCGATCGCCCGCACCGCCCGATCGTACTCATAGAACGTCTCCATATTCCCTACGGCTGGGCGATTCCCGGCGGCTTTGTCGATTATGGGGAATCGGTAGAAACGGCGGCCAAACGCGAAGCTTTAGAAGAAACCAGCTTGAATGTAGAATTAATCGAGCAATTCTACGTTTATTCCGATCCAAATCGCGACGCGCGGCAACATACAATCAGTATTGTATTCTTGGCTGCTGCAACGGGCGAACCTCAAGCCGCTGACGATGCTAAAAACTTACAAATTTTTGAATCTTGGCAGATTCCTAGTGAATTGTGTTTCGATCACGAGATCATTTTACGCGATTATTGGCGTTACCGTCATTATGGATTGCGCCCGCAATTGTAGGAGAAGAATTTTTAACCGCAGATGCACGGGGATTAACGCGGATGAATTGCTATGATTTATCTGCGTTGATTTGCGTGCATCTGCGGTTTCATTCATAACAATTAAATTTTATGGCTAGCTTGACAATATTAGGCGGAGGTGCATGGGGTTCGGCCCTGGCAAATCTGGGAGGTAAAAAGGGCGATCGGGTAAATTTGTGGTCGCGCCGCAGTTCTTTTAGTCTAGAATCAGTTATAACTGGCGCCGATGTTGTGGTTTCGGCGGTTTCGATGACAGGAGTTGGCGAAACAGTCGATCGCCTGCTTGCCTTAAATCCACATCCCAGTACAATTATAGTTACTGTCACCAAAGGTTTAGACCCCGCCACGACGCGCACTCCGTCTCAAATTTGGCAAAATGCCTTTCCTGACAATCCAATTGTCGTACTTTCGGGCCCCAATCTTTCCGAAGAAATTCAGCAGGGATTACCCGCTGCGACGGTAGCTGCGAGTTTGGATTTAGCGGCGGCGAAACAAGTGCAAACTATTTATAGTTCGGATATTTTTCGGGTTTATGTCAATCAAGACCCCCTGGGGACAGAGTTAGGCGGCACTTTGAAGAATGTTTTTGCGATCGCCGCTGGTGTTTGCGATGGTTTACAATTAGGAACTAATGCTAAATCTGCTTTGCTAACTCGCGCTTTGCCGGAAATGATTCGAGTCGGCGTACGTCTGGAAGCTAAGGCGGAAACTTTTTACGGTTTGTCTGGTTTGGGAGATTTGCTCGCTACTTGCAATAGTTCTTTATCGCGCAATTATCGCGTCGGTTTCGGATTGGCGCAAGGCAAGTCTTTAGAGGAAATTTTGCACGAATTGCAGAGCACTGCTGAAGGAGTCAACACGACGAATGTGTTGATTGATTTAGCTAATCGGCGCGAGATTGAAGTTCCTGTTTCCCGTCAAGTTTACCGCTTGTTGAATGGTGAAATTACTCCCGAACAAGCAGTCTTGGGGTTGATGGAACGCGCTTTAAAGCCGGAGTAATAGGTTCGTAGTGAGGACTTTAGTCCTTCTTAAATATTGAATAAGTATCGTAGGGTGCGTCGCTCTTGACAATTTAGGAATCAGCTTGAAAATCTCGCAGCGACGCACCCTACCAATATTTAGAGCAGCATCACTGAAAATGAGTTTCTTAAAAAAGGCGCTCTAATTTTTTATACACTTCATCATCGTTACGCTTACCAACTAGAATAATTTCCACCAAATCTTCTTCGGGATTAAAGTTGTAAATAATCCGATACTCGCCACTATCTACCCGATAATAACCAGAATATCCGATTAATTGCTTGCTATCATTAGGTAAAGGATCGACATTCAGCGCTAACACTTTTTTAGCAATTTGAGCCGCTATTTTAGGTTGCAAACCCTTGAGAAAGTCCAGAACTGTTTGTCAACCATCAAGCTTCGCCATTGGCCAGTTGTTTTAGTGTTTCTACAAAGGTTTTAGTGCCAACCATTTGAGACTGACTCAGGGCAGATTTTGCTGATGAACCTAAAAGCATATCTTCTAATTCCATCACTCGCTCTATCAAGCGCTGATAGGCATCAGCGGACATAATTACGTGGCTGGGCTGCGATTTATCTGTGAGTAAAACTGGCTCCACAGCAGCTCGGTTAAAGACTGTCCCCTGTGGATTACATACTTCTGCGAGGGTGTAACTTTGCATGACAGATGTTATGAGCGTGGGTTATGTCTATTTTAGACAAAATCGTCACCAACAGGCAAGTATCGTAGGGTGCGTCGCTCTTGATTATCTAGGAATCAGCTTTAAAATATCGTAGCGACGCACCCTACAAAGGAATGTAACCGAAAATGATATAAATGCTATTTATTTAGCGCCGTAATAAAACGCAACTTCTTTCTCTTTCAGCGGTGCAAAGTCGGCCGCTACCAGCATTTTATCGAGTTCCTCTTGTCCGATGTGTTTGACACCGATGCGGACAATGCGCGATCGCATGGTGTTTGACACGCCACTGCGCTGTCTCCCGGCTTCTAAGCCCATCACTTGCTCGTACAGGTCTAATTTTGCCTTGGGAATCGGAGTGCCGTCAAAATCGTTTCCAGAGGCGATCGCCACATCGATCGCATCTGCACCAGTTGTAGCTTGAGTCGCTGAGTTTGTTTCTGAAGACATTGTGCAAATTACATAAAAGGACGATCGTCATTTAAAGTAGTTTAGAGCTAAAAGTACCAAATTTGAACACCGGGAGCATCCCATTTTTGCAAATATATCTGTAGGGGCGAAGCATTGCGGCAGTAAGTCTCTGCTTATCACTAATAAATTACCTGCCGCAATGCTTCGCCCTTACAAAATTGGGATGCACCCCAAGATCGATCGCACTTAGCATTTCTTCAAACACAGGATTGCCAAAACTCATCAATTGTAAAGAAGCATTTTCCTCAAAGATATCCGGGTAAAATGTTACACTATAATTGCCACTTTTATAGTTAAGCTGCCAAGTCTGATTTTCCGATTTCTGGAAAGTTGCACCAATCTGCTTTGCAATCAGAGAATTGACAAACAAATCTTCAACAACTTCAGGAAATAGAGAAGTTTGCGGCAGAGGTTGGCGGATTTCTTGCAAATCTGATTCTACATCCATCGCGACCATTTCATCCAGGGCCAGGCCCGGAGGCGGCGCGTCTAAAATGCGATCGAACTCTCCCAGCAAAACGCCCTCTTCTTCGGGATCTGCACTCATCACAGCTTGTTCGATAAAAGTGGGGACTTTTGCCAAAATCGGCTGCAAGTTGCCGACAACCGTTTGAAAAGCATCGATGCGAGATCGCAATTTCTTGTAAACCTTCGCCTCTACCGTCCCGTCATAGTAAAAATTGTGTATTCTGACTGTATCATAAATCTGTCCGATGCGATCGAGCCTGCCGATCCGCTGTTCCACCCGCATCGGATTCCAAGGCATATCGTAATTGATTAAAACACCGCAAGTTTGCAAATTCAGCCCTTCGGAAGCCGACTCCGTACAAAGCAAAATTTTGATGATTCCTTCTCGAAATTTGGCTTTGATTTGTTCCTTCGGAAACAGCCGCCATTCCCCATTTTGATACAATTCTCCGCCGCGCCCGGAATAGCAAGCAATTTGGGAACCATATAATTGTTGTAAAGCGCTGCGCAGGTAATCCATCGTGTCGGTATATTGCGTAAAGACGATCGCACTTTCCCTCTCAGTCAGTTCTTGACGCAAGATTGTGATAAAATGCGAAAGCTTGCTATCTTCGCCAGTATTCTCGAACTGATAAAGCAAATCTTCTAAATATCTAATTTCTTCAGGATCGGCTGGTGCAAAATAAGATTCCATTCCTTCTAATATTACATCATCCGCATCATCTAAATCGCTGAAATCATCCTCAGTAATGCTAATCCCATCGAGGCGGCGCTGCAAAGATTCGCGAATCGCATAAAACGAACTTGTCAGGCGCTTGCGATAAAGAGTCATCAAAAATCCTAACGCTTTGCGGTTGTCTTTTTGCGCGAGATTGTAGAAATGGCGCACGTAATTGCTGACAGCGAGATAAAGCGGCACTTCGCGGTTATTTTCTAAAGTAATCGCATTATCTCTCACCGCGCGTCGGGGAATATCGCGATCCAACAATCCCCGCTGATAGTATTGGCGCAAGGTATCGCGGGTGTGGCGAAACATCAAATCTTTCAGGGGAGTATTCACCGTCAAATAGTGGCGGGAAGCAGCGATAAAATCTTTGTCTTCAATAACTTGTTTCGGGTTGACACGCTGATTTTTTTCCCAGACATCTCTCAGTTTATAATATAGTAATTTATCGCCCTTCTGTAAAAATTGCTGCAACCGCAAACAGGGCGCGCCTCCCTGCTGGAAGTAATCCACAGACATCTGCTGCCAAAAATTCAAATTTTGCCGATCGACCTTTGCCGACAGCGTGCTAAAATAATTGCAGAAATTCTCGCCGTAAGACCAATGTCCGCCCATTCCCAGAAGCTGCAACAAATCGAAAACCTCGATCGCATCAATCTGCATCGGCGTAGCGGATAATAACAAGAGCGATCGGCTTTTTTCCTTTAACTGCTGCATCAACAGCAGCAACCGATTAGGCGTATCCTTACGGTTTTGCGGGCTTTGGCGGCGGGCGTGATGCGCTTCATCCAGAATCACCAAATCCCACGGTGGCGCGTCTAGGAGTTGTTGGGCGCGATCGCTCCGGCGGACTAAATGAGACGATGCTAAAATCAGATTCTGGGAATTCCAAATATTCTCTTCCCCTGACAGACTCTTCTCTCCATAGGGATTTTTTAGCTCACCTTTGCTGTAACTCCAAAAGTGCAAATTAAATTTTTCGCGCAACTCTTCATGCCACTGCGGCTGAATGCTAGCCGGTGCTAAAATCAAAACGCGCTTGACTTTTTGACTGACAAGCAAATAACGCAAAATCAACCCAGTTTCAATAGTTTTCCCCAATCCAACCTCATCCGCAATCAAAAAACTTTTCGGGAAACTTGCCGCAACTCTACGCAATATTTTAACTTGATGCGGCCAAGGTTTAATGGGAATAGATTTCAAACAATAATCAAGACAACTCGGCGAAGCATACAAATTCAAAAGCGGTTCAAACTTAGCACAATCCAACAACAATTCAGAATCCCCAACAACACCTCCCAAATCCCGACTCCCAACATCCGTTACATCCGCTAAATCCGTTACAAAATCCGCTACCACATCCGCTAAATCCGCTACAAAATCCGTTACAAAATCCGCTGCCACATCCGTTACATCCGCTAAATCCGCTACAAAATCCGCTGCCGAACTTTCCACATCCGCTACATCCGCTACAAAATCCGCTGCCGAACCTTCCTCCCCATTCCACACGGGCTTACTACTGGGCGCGTAGCTAAGCAACTTATTCTTCACCGCTTCCGGCACTTCAAAAACGCGCACATTCGGCGATAAATCGTTCCACAACTGCTCAAACCGAAAAATTTCCTCACCAACACGTTCCGCATCTCGCCCACCTTCCCAGGCACAATAGACGTGGAAAGATTCAACATTACTTTCCCAACCGCTGAGAGATTCGTTATTGGAACCGCTAAAAGCCAATTGTGCGCCGTTACTGTCGGTAAAAATGCCGACTTTTTCGTGAAACATATGCTGGCGATCGACTAAAATTTCACTATCTACCGGGAAACCATTAGACTTGAGGGGAACCGCGATTTTAATATCGAGATAACAGTTTTGAATCAGCCAACTGAGGACTTCAAAATGCTTGAGTTGGGCGAAGGTTTTGGGCGGCTGCAAATCCGCATCAAGGCGCGTGGTAACAGCATCGCGCAGGGCGTAACCTTGTTGGATAGATTGCAAATCTTGCGGGCTGAATTGACAGCCCATAATCAAGCGCATTTGTCCTTGATTGTGCAGCATCGCGCCCAATCCCCGCGCGACTTTGCTGAGGATGGCGCTGTTGAAAAAGCCGGATTTGCGATCGTACTTAACAGCACATTCTAGCGCGGGAATGTAGAAATCGGCGATCGGGTTATTTTCATTGCTAGAATAGCTGATGCGCCAGGGATAATCTTGTAAATTCATGTTATTTGTTATTGGTGAGATGTAACTATCACCCGATTAATTGTAGGGACACTCCAAGAGTCCAAAGCGTTTCAACTTAAGCT
Source organism: Microcoleus sp. BM001215392 (assembly GCF_036700185.1). Taxonomy (NCBI): domain Bacteria; kingdom Bacillati; phylum Cyanobacteriota; class Cyanophyceae; order Oscillatoriales; family Microcoleaceae; genus Microcoleus; species Microcoleus sp. BM001215392. The sequence continues at coordinate 6,302 of NZ_JAUBOJ010000367.1, forward strand.
TTTAGTCCATCAGTCCTCTCGCCCACCCGCTAGTCCGCCAGGGGTTGAAACCCCTGTCTAATAGCTAAAGTCCTCTAAAAGAGGACTAATGAGTTGAAAAATTCTTCTTCTTAGTCCTCAGTCCTCTTCAGAGGACTTTCGCTATGAGACAGGGAATTCATTCCCTGTCGGACTGCGGGTTTAACCTGAAGCCCGACTGCGGGCTTGACCTTAAATTGACCTAACCCAAATCCAAACTCAACTGTCCCTCAAAAGTCATCTCCAACTGTTGATAAACAACCTTCGCCTTAATCTCATCCATCGCCAACCACAAATCCAACAAAGCCTTCTCCTCCGGTATCCGCTTCTTCTCATCCCCAATTCTGGGAATTACTTTCAACGCCACCTCAATCGCCCGCATGAAATTATCATTATCCGTCAAATTCGTCTTCTTCATAAACTCCCGCACGATTTGAATATCTCCCTCCTCCTGATACAAACCAATAATCGCGTGCAATCCATCCACTAAATATGTCAGCGCAAACTCTTGCGGATTCACCGAAAAAGCTGATTTTTTCAGCCGCTGTTTCGGCGTCAAAAGTTTGCAAGTGCCGCTAACCGAGTCAATCAATTTGTATTTCTTTGCTAAATCTGCGACATCGAAACCGCCGACGGCGAGGGCGAGTTGTCGCGCTTCATCGAAAGGGAATTCGACGGCGCGGAAGGCATCCCAGGCGAGGAAATACCATTGAGTTAGCGCGTCAAATCCGGCGGTATCGGTTTGCACGAGTTTGCGGAAACGGTAATTTGCAATGGCTTTTCTGGCTTCAGCAAATGCAACTTCCGGGCGCACTTCTTCGCCGCTGCTGTCGAGGATGGGATAGGAACGGCTGAACACATTTAAAGCCGGGCCGAAAGCGCTTAAATAAAGGTCAATTCCTTCGATTTTGTTGGCTTCAAATTCCGGGGCGCGCTGTTCGACGAGATTCGCGACTTCCGGGCGCAAATCGTCCCACCAAGCTTGGGCGGCGTTGGGGTCGCGCTTGCGGCAAACTAAAAGGACGGTACTGGAAACTGAGTTTTTCTGCGCTTGGTGGAGGTTTTGGGGATTTTCGGTACTGACGGCCCAGGATGCGGTAATCTCGAAACCGGCATCGATGAGGGATTTTGTGAGCACGTCCCAGGCCCCCGATTCTTTGTGGTTGAATTGGACTGTCATCACGCCGTCTTCGCGCAAAACTCGGTAATATTCCGCGAAGGCGAGGGCCATTTTTGCTTCGTAATCTTGTTTGGCGAGTTCGTCGGGGGATGCGCCCATGTTGCGGAAGCGCGACGGATTCGCCACTGCTTCTCTATCTTTGTCCGTGAGTTCTGAGTAGAATAAATCGGGGAATATATCGCCTAATGTGCGCTTCATCCAAACGTAGAAAAAGTCGGAAAGTTCGGCATATTGGATGGTTGAATAGTAGGGCGGGTCGGTGATAATGGCATCGACTGAATTGTCGGGAATGTGGTAGAGGCTATCGGC
>NZ_JAUBOJ010000368.1:0-7772 GCF_036700185.1 Microcoleus sp. BM001215392
TTAATAATAAATTAAAGCTCTTTTCCCGCAACAACGGAAAAGGGCTTTAGTTTTTTGGGGAGTTATTAGTTATTATCTTTCTCACTCGGCGGTTGAAACCGCTTCTACACAAGCGAAGTCCGCCTTCGCGGACTGAAGAATAAGAGGTAAAATTTATGAAGATTAGTTATGATTCCGAAGTTGATGCTGTCTACATTAGACTTGTAGAAGGTAAGCATCAGTGTCGCACTTTACAGTTGACTGACGAAATTGCTTTGAATATTGGGGAAAATGAGTTATTGGTAGGGATAGAAGTTTTAGATGCTACACAGGTTTTAGGTAGTGGAAATATACCTAATGTGGTGAAGTGAAAATATAGCTTTTACTGTAGCTTAAATAGGGAAAGCGAACCTAGGGCATCTCACTCCTCAAAAAGAATTGAATCCAAAATTTCTGGGGTCAATCCTCGCGCTTGAGCATTCCGACTAATTTCACTCATTACCTCCTCTAGGGGTCTTTTGCGTCGAATTGCATCACTAAGTTTCAGGCTAAGTAATGCCTCTAATTTACGACGCTGTTCTTCAGAAGCAGCCTCAAATATTTTAGCAACTTCAGCATTAACGCGAATTGCGATCGTTTTGGTTTGCATGATGGTTGTGTGATGTTTTAATGACTGTTTTCAAATAAGCTAGAATTACGGGGGACTCGAACCATATTTTAACACAATCATAACCAGCGATCGCTCTTATTTTAGCAGTCAATAGTGGGCGATCGTCTTGCCTTTTTCTTTGCACCCATATGAGCGGTCAGGATACTGGTAGAGGCAGACCTTTTCGATGCTTCCATAGTTCTTCCTATTTTAGATACGAATTTGCCCATTTATAGCGATTTGAATCTTTACTGAGAAGATACTCTGCAACTTCTCTACGTTTATCCTTGTCTTTTGTCATTCTGACAATTCTTTCAATTTCGTCGTCGGTATCGTCAGCCCCACGTTCTGCTGCCAGTTTAAACCAATTATCACCCTCCTCATATTCACTTCTGTCGTAACAAATTGCTCCCATCAAGGTATAGGGTTGGTGACTATCAGGGTGACATTCTCTTGCTTGCGTTGCACAATTTTCTGCTTCATCTAGTTGATTAAGATCCCGAAAAGCCGCACCTCTAGTTACCCATAAAGCTGATTTTAGGTCAGATTCTTGTACTTTGTTCCAGTTCAAATTTTCTGTGACTTTTAGAGCTTTTTCAGGCTCATCTGCCTTACGCCAGTTACTACTTGCACTGGGTAACTTCCATTTATTTCCAGTTCGTTGATGTTCTTTTTCACAAAATATTGCTTCTAATCTATAGTAGGCTACCGCTATCTTTCCATGTCGAGCAAGACGACCTTCTTCAATTAATTGAATGACTTGTTTTGGGTCTAGTCTTTCCTCTCGCTCAAGTTTGAGCATAATTTCATAAAATGGGTCGATCGCTAATTGACCCACAATCTGATACTTGGTTTTTAATGCCTTGAAGTGGAGCTGTTTGGCAATATTTACTGTTTCAACAAGTCCTTGTTCTGACAACCACTGAATATCTTTTTCGGAGTCAATCAATACTTTCGACTCGCCCGAAGGATTTGAAGTTTTTGATTCACTAATCTCAAAAATTCTAAGGATTAAAAATAAACGGCTCGAAGGATCTGAGCTTTGATATTGAGTGGCTTTATATTTATTTTTAAGTTCCACAAAGAATCTTCTCTCCTTACGCTCTCGATCGATTGCAATTAACTCACTCAAGTTTTGCTGCTTCAACCATTCACATTCGCTAGGCTCTAGTTCTAATTCTGAATTTAATTTCCTCAAGATAGAATATAGTGGACTAGAAATAGAAGTATCTGGGTGAGAATCAATCTGATATTTACACTTTAGTTCTGAGAATTCAATTTCAGCGTTCCTTTCATTCTCCTGCTGCCAATAAATTTCCAGCGTTTCTTCAAAATCATGATCTAGGAGCCAATCAGCATCGGAGTCAAATAATTGTTCCTTCACGTCAAGCTTTTTCAGAATTGAATAGAGAGGCTCTTCAGGAAATTGGTTTAGATTATTCGTGGCTTTATAGGTAACTTTTAGTTGTGAAAAATACAGGATGTCCTGAATTAAAGTTATTGTGTCTACAAGACCATGATTATTTAGCAGCTCAACTTCTGAATCTGTAAACCTATACCCAGCATCTAATTTCCCAAGTATTGAATAGACTGGGCTGGAGATTGGAAGCTCTAACTGTTTTGGAATATGGTACTTAGTTCGCAGATGCAGGAATTCAGCTTCTAGCCTCTTCTTGTCTTCTGCTTGATATTGCTGTAAAGAAATGATTTCAACGGTTCCGACAAGGCGATTCTCTGTTAGCCATTGAAACTCTAGGTTTGTGACTTGAATGCCCAGGTCGGCTTTTCTCAGTATCAGATATAGGAAACTATCAGATACACCACTATTATACTGACTTACTTGATATTTTTGTTTGAGAGCAGCAAAGTGCCTTTTCTGTAGCTCACTATTATCCATACCTGCATCCATACCTGATGTGATATTCACGGCAATTAGTTAAGTCTATATGAGTCAGATGAACTGCCTTAAGAAGCTCAAACTCTTTTTGATACTAAGGTAAACCCATCCATTCCATCAAAGCACCAATACCCAACGTTGTCAACAGAATACTCGTCGTCGCAGCCACTATGGGTATCCAGTAGAATATTCATGTTTACATATAATCCTTTAAATCTTCAAGAGGTTCATCAAAATCATCAGACATCCAGATTTTACCTTTCCAAATTCCAAGTCCGCCTCGCTTGGCAGCTTTTTCCGTTTTAGGAGCTTCTTGGGCGTATCGGTTTACCATGTATTCCTTCATATCCTCAAGCGGCTCATCAAAGTCATCAGGTAGCGGTAGAACAAACATTCCTTTCATTGTTCCGGCAACTCGACGCTTCTGTATCGGCTTTTCTTGACTTAAGTTTTTAGCCTGCTTTTCGATCAAAAACTCAATATAATTAAGCACTTCTGTCTGAAGAGACTCCGGGAGTTCTGCTAATTTTTCTAAAATGACTGGCTGTATCATTGTTTCTACTCGCGATCGCCCCATCCACTCCATTAAACCACCAAAACCCAATGTCAGCAACAGAATAGCCCATTATCTAGCCCCCCGATCGCCCAAAATCGCACTCACACCACCATCATTCCGCAACTTGCCTAAAATTGTGCGATCGACTATCGTTCCTAGTAGCAGGAATCACAAAGAAAACATGAAAGCAATATTGCCACCTTGGATAGTTTTAGACTCGCTATTGCACAACTGGCTGCTAGAAGATATCGGTAGGGGCGATCGCACAACATCGGCCTTATTCCCCGCAGCCAGCATCCAGGGTAGCGCTAAATGGATTGTCAAAGAGGCTGGAGTCGTGGCTGGATTGCCATTTGCCGATCGCACATTTAAACTTTTAGACAGCAATCTCAGTTTCATCCCGCAAGTACAGGAAGGGAAACTGTGCGAAAAAGGAGAAGTAATTGCCGAGATTTCTGGTAATTTCGACGCGCTGCTAACGGGAGAAAGAGTAGCCTTAAACTTGGCAATGCGTTTGAGCGGCATCGCTACTTTAACTCGCAAATATGTTGACAAAATTGCCGATTTACCAGTGCAATTGGTGGATACCCGCAAGACAACACCGGGGTTGAGATTGTTGGAAAAGTACGCGACTCAAATCGGCGGTGCTTGCAATCACCGGATGGGATTGGATGATGCGGTGATGGTGAAAGACAATCATATCGCGGCGGCTGGGGGAATTGCCGAGGCGATCGCCCTGATTCGCGATTCTATCCCCTATCCGCTGACGATCGAAGTTGAAACGGAAACTTTGGCCCAGGTGGAGACAGCTCTTCAGCACAAGGCGGATATTATCATGTTAGATAATATGTCCTGCGATTTGATGCGGCAGGCTGTGGCAATAATTCGCGAAAAGAGCGATCGGGTGAAAATAGAAGCTTCGGGGAATGTGACTTTGGAAACTATTCGGAGTGTGGCGGAAACTGGAGTTGATTATATTTCAACTAGCGCTCCGATTACGCGATCGACTTGGCTCGATTTGAGCATGAAAATCAGTTGACAGTTGTCAGTTGGCAGTTGGCAGTTGACAGTTGACAGTTGACAGTTGAATGACTAATGACTAATGACTACTGACTACTGACTACTGACTACTGACTACTGACAATTACTTCGAGATAAAATGCACCCAAAAATTCCCATCAGCCATACAAACGCTGCGGATTAAGCGATAGGAATAGTGCAAGTAAGAACCGCTGACAGTTGTGTCATAACCCGTGGGGAACCATTCGCCATAGGGATCGTGAACGAAGAATCCTTCGCTGTCGTAGCCTGCGGCAACTATAATGTGACCGAATGACGTAAAGTATCCGTGGATGACAGCGGGATTTCCGCTAGCGAGCCAATCTTGAACGTCATCAATCGTTGCATTTTCGGTAAAGTAATCTTGAGCGCCGTAATCTCTAACAATTTTTGCTAAATCTTTGGGTTCCCACCGACTGTAACCTTTGTCGATCGCATATTGGTAGAGTTCATCTTCATATTGTCCGGTTTTTGTGCGCCGCGGCACTCTCAAAAAGTCCAGACACATCGCTATGGAAGTTACATTGCAAGCACCTGTAGGATTGTACAAGTTATCCATTTGCGATCGATAAGGAATGCCAAGTCTGACAGTTGGCGGATTCGGTTTGGGATACAGCAAAACGCTGTCTAGAGTAACCCGAGCGTGTCCTCCATAAACATACCAAATCCCTGAACCTTTGAAAGACTCGTTGCGGAGAGCAACTCTAATATGGCCGCGAATCGGAGCAAAAGCCAGCAGTTCAAACTCTTTTCCCGCTGGGATTACTTGTTTTTCGGCTTCCTGAAGTTGAGAAGACGCCAGCGGTTTTGATTTAAAAATGGTGTCTTTGAGGATTTTCAGGAGCGGGCGAGGTGTCGGAATGTCCGCCGGTTTGGCTTCGATCAGCTTTTGGGCTGTGACTGCTCCCAAAAAACCCGGTTCGCCGCACTTCATCAGGGTTTGAAATCGGTGGAGGGCGGCGGTAGAAAGAGGGCCAAAGATGCCGTCTACTGGAGGTTTCAGTAAACCTAGGTCAATGAGGCGACTTTGAATTTGACGGCTGAGTTCGTTGTCGGCAGCGATCGCCCTAGAATCATACCTAATTTTTGACTTGAGAAAGTTTTGTAATTTCATGATTCCCTGCACGCTTCAATGATTCCAAGTTTATCCTCTCAGAAATTTACGGCAATTTTACCGATCGTCCGCACCTTAAAGGCTTTGTATTCATGATTCGATACAAACCTTTAAGGCGACAGCCGATCGAACTTCACGCAGTATTCTAAAATCAAAGATGGCGATGATTTACCTTCTTTGTGCCGTTGCCAGTCTCCCGAGCTTAGGAATCAAACGATCGCGCCATTTAGCAAAAAGTCGATTTTATGCTTCGCTGGGGCGAATTACCACCACACCCATCGCGTCGGGAGATAGGTATTTGACGGCGGCTTCCCGGATATCCTCCGCAGTTTGAGCTTGGATGCAGGCTGCGTAGTTGAGGGCGGGAGCGATATCTCCTACCATTGACTGATAGTAACCGTACAAACTTGCTCGATCGCTCGGTGTTTCGTTACCGAAGATAAACCGATTTGCTACTTGGGTGCGGATGCGGGAAATTTCGGCATCTGTCACCAGTTCGGTTTGTAGGGTGCGGATGTGTCCGATGATGGCTGCTTCCACTGCTTCTATGTTTTCTGTCGCTAGTTGAGCAGAAATCGAGAATACACCGCCCAGCCGCTGAGTCATGTTGCTGACGGAAATTGACGAGACTAGCCCTCGATCTTCGCGCAAATCCTTAACCAACCGAGTTGTGCGCCCGTGTCCCAATACTGTCGCCAAAACGTCGAGGGCATAGGTTTCGGACATTTCCACGAAACCAGGCACCCGCCACATCACGATCAGTCGGGCTTGCTGAAGGGCTGAGTCTACAAATTCGCGGCGGACTGTTTCGGTAAATGGCGATTCTTGGCCGTAGTTGAGAATTTCGGATTCTGGGTGAAAGCTGCTGACAGCGGGCAGATTTATGGTGCTGTTTTTTGCTGTGCTTTTGGCGGCAAAACTTTCTGCGACAATTTCAATTAGTCGATCGACCGGCAAATTACCTACTGCGACTGCTGTCATCGCCCCTGGCTGGTATCTGCTGCTGTGGAAATCCCGCATTTGTTGGGCGGTAAGATTTTCGATCACGGAAGTCGGGCCGAGTACGGGTCGTTTGTAGGGTAGGACTTCAAAGGCTAATTGCATCGATCGCTGATAGGTGCGGCGGCGCGGATTGTCTTCCGATCGTCTAATTTCTTCCAATACTACCAGCCGTTCGCGATCGAAGGCGTCGTCGGGAATGCTGGCGTTGAGCAACACATCGACTTGGAGGGGGGCTAGTTCGGCAAAATCTTTAGGGGCTGTGGTGATGTAATAGTTCGTGTAATCTTGGCTGGTGGCTGCATTGGTGACAGCGCCGCGTTGTTCGATCGCCCGCTCAAATTCTCCACTCTTGATGCTGGGAGTTCCCTTAAAAATCATATGTTCTAAAAAGTGCGCCATACCGTTGATTTCGTCGGATTCGACGGCTGAGCCTAGATTCATCCACACGCTGAGGTTCACAGCATCAACCGGCAAGTGTTCGGCGATAACCGTGAGACCGTTGGGGAAATGGCGCACTGTTGGAGCGTTCAGTGGCGATCGGGAGGAGGCTTTGAGTAGGGTTGATGTCATTTCGCTTTTAAATTGATCTTGTTCTCTATATCTTAAAGTGCTTTTAAGAAAGTCATCAGCGATCGGCAGGCGATCGACTGTTGGTTGGTGCCCCGTGGGAAGTGGTGAGGGGGTGAGGGCGATCGGGAAATGTCAGACATAACATATTCTACGTAGACATGATATAATCTCTACAGTCGAAACTTGTTTACCAATTCCTAAAGAGTGTAATTGATAAACTTGGAGTTTTTTGTAACTCAGGGTGCTCAGATTTAGCGACGTTGATATTTATGTAGGTTGTCAAGTCAATCGAGCCAAAAAAAATCATGAGCCAAAATTCTCGGAAATCTAATCACCCTAAATTGGGTTTTCTTTTAGGTCTTGCTATTGCTTTAGTAATACCAAGTCTAGCTGCTTCTTCACCTGCGGCACCTCCAAAACCTACTACTCGTACAACCGAGGAATTTCGCTGCCAACTAATATACGGAAATAAAGCAGAAAACTCTGATAACTTAATTACTATTGGCAAGCGCACTGAGGAACCTACGAGCCGTTTTAAAATTTACTATTCAGATCCCAGATCCATTACCTGTAAAATCATTAATAACCCAGGTGAACTAAAACTAGCTTACGGTTTACCTGACAACTCTAAGTTGATTCGTGTATCTGTGAAGATTTATGTGGATGGTGAACTCAGAAAAACTTTGGATTTTGGTCGTGGCGAGGCTATACGTGAGTCAATAGATATTACGGGTGCGTCGGGGTATACCATCGATTACAAAGTTATTTTGCCAAAAGAACAAGGATTTGTCATTGGCGGAGATTATTATATCTATTTTTTGCCTAAGTCCTGAGTTTTTTTAGGTGGCTGTAAAAGATAGAAAATTAACATGGGCTGAGCAGCTTAATATTAGATATCTTGCAAAAATCAAAATGTATATGTAGGGGCGTAGCATTTGGGCGAAAA
>NZ_JAUBOJ010000369.1:0-2066 GCF_036700185.1 Microcoleus sp. BM001215392
TGACAACTGACAACTGACAACTGACAACTGACAACTGACAACTGACAACTGACAAGTGAACAACTGACAACTGACAACTGACAACTTTTTATTTCTTCTTCCCGCCAAACAAACTCCCAAAAAATGCGCCCAGTTTGTCCTCATTTTTCTTGTCCTTTGCCCCAGAAGCTGCTGCCTGTTCCAGCTTTTTCTTAACTTCCAAAGCCGTCGGTTCTTCAGGATTTGATGCCAAAGCTTTTTGCACCTCAAGTTTTGCCATTGTGGCTTGATTTTGTTGAAGATAACACATTGCCAACAAACCGTGAGCCCTGCTATGTTTCGGTTCGCGCTTCAGGGCTTCCCTCAACTCCAAAGTTGCTTTGGCATAATTTTTGCTGTTCATAAATCCTTGGGCTCTGTCACAAGATTGATCGGGCAGCGATTTTGTGGGTGGGATTTTGGGCTGCGGCGGCGGTGGAGTTGCGCTGGCTGGGGTTGATGGTTTTGTTGCTGTGGTTGCTGCGGCTGTGGTTGCTGTGGTAGTTTGGTTTGCGGCTGTTGCGGGCGAATCAGTGCCAACCTCACAGCCCATGGGCTCTTTTGGGCGCACACCGGTGCCAACCACACCGCCAAGGCGCTCTTTTCGGAGCAAATAAACCATGTTTAGTTCGCTAATTTGAGCGATCGCCTCTTGGGTTTCCGCAACCGATTCGTATTGCTTGAGAGCGAGTTTACCAACTGCTATTTTGTAAGCTTCTTCCAAATCTTTAGCCGTAGCTAACTCTCGGGCTGCTGCGCTTTCAATTTGCATTTTCCCCTGTTCTTTAACGAGGCGCTTGCTGATGGTTCCTAATAGCAGGTTGTATTCTTTGCGATCGCTTTCCTTAGAGAATTTGTTGTAGGCCGGATTGACTACTTTTGACAAAAATTGGTTAGCCCAATCTTGATCCGCTGGGTCTTCAAAAGAGCAAGTATCCGAATGCAAGCGGCGGGCAATTTTCATGTAGCGCTTGCGGATGTCGTTAAACTCGGCGTCTAAGGGAACTCCCAAAATTGCGTGCTGATCTGTAAAGTCGTACTTAAACAGCCCTTTTGTCATTTCAAAAGACATAACTTTTACTCTCGCTTTCCTGGCTTTTGACTATTCTTTAATGTAGCCTGACTTCAGGGGTTATGACCCCCGTACTATCCCCGAGCTCTTGCTGTCGAAGCGCTACCAGGAAGATAAGGGCCCAATAGAAAGCAATGCACCGCTGAGCTCGGCGTGTATTTTGCCGTTTGTCGCCAAAACTCGACCTGAGCTCATCTCAAAGGCACTACCGTCATAGGCTGTAACTTCACCTCCCGCTTCAGAGACGATGAGTACACCTGCTGCTACGTCCCAAGGGGAGAGTCCCCGTTCCCAGTATCCGTCCAATCGCCCGCAGGCTGTATGTGCGAGGTCAAGGGCCGCCGAACCGCTGCGCCGCACGCCTTGGGTGAGGTGGGTGAGGTGACAGAATTCGGCATAGTTATTGTCTGCTGTTTCGCGCCGGTCGTATGCAAAGCCAGTAACTAGCAGGCTGGTTCTCAATTCTGAACTTTGGGAAACTGCGATCGCCGAACGGTTACAAGTTGCGCCCAATCCTTTGCCAGCCCGAAACAATTCGTTATGTAAAGGGTCGTAAATTACGCCGATTTGTGGTAGGCCGTCGATCAAAAGCCCGATCGACACAGCGTAAAAAGGATATTGGTGAGCGTAATTCGTTGTACCGTCCAAAGGGTCGATCGCCCACAGGTATTTGCTAGCTGCATCTCCTAATTTGCCCGATTCTTCAGCGAGGATGGCGTGTTCGGGTACGTGGCGGCCGAGAATTTCTAAGATGACGGCTTCGGAGGCTTTGTCGGCTTCTGTGACTAAATCGCCCGATCGACCTTTTTCTTGAATATTTTCTAATTTACCGCAGAAAGATTGCAGTACGGCACCGGCGGCGAGGGCTGCTTCGGTGGCTATTTCAAGGAAGTTTTGGAGTTGATTGTCTGTCATTGGGAATAAGGAAGTTCGGCAGCGGATTGTGTAACGGATGTAACGGATGGAAGGAAGAAGT
>NZ_JAUBOJ010000369.1:2166-7713 GCF_036700185.1 Microcoleus sp. BM001215392
CCGATGGAAGTCGGAAGAAGGAAGAAGTCCGATGGAAGTCGGAAGAAGGAAGAAGTCCGATGGAAGTCGGAAGAAGGAAGAAGGAAGAAGTAAGAAGTAAGAAGGAAGGAAGAAGGAAGAAGGAAGAAGGAAGAAGGAACAATAATCCCCAACTGTCAACTGTCAACTGTCAACTGTCAACTGTCAACTATCAACTGACTATTTCCGATTTTGTTGTCTGAATTCTGCGGGAGTTTGCCGCAAAGCTCGTTCTGGATTCCACAGGCCTTTTCCCATGATTCTCGCCCATTCTTGAGCGTTGGCGAGTCGCTGTTGATATTTCGTATTTCGCGATCGCACTGAGGCCAAAACATAACCTTCTTTGATTAGCTGTTCGTTGAGCAAAATTTTATCTTGCCACAAATAAGCTAATTTGCGATCGAATCTGTCTTTCTCTTCGATGTCTGATTCTAGCAATATTTGTTTCCCCCCAATTAGCTGTTCTAGTCTTTGTTTGGCTGCTTCTCCCCAAGGCTGCTGTTTTAAATCGGGTGCATCAATCCCAATCAGTCTGATTTGTTCTAGTAAGGCGATTTTGTCGGCTGTACTGATAATTTCGATTGTTTGGCCGCTGATCGCCCTTTCTACTTTGGCGATCGTACCTTGGGGCATTTCTGGTTTTTCGCAGCTAGCTAACAACACACAAAGGGCGATCGCAAATAACCTATAAAGCATGAATAATTGGGAATTGGGAATTGGGAATTGGGCATTGGGAATTAGAAATTGGTCAGCTCTTCTGCATTTAAATTATGTGTAAAAATCAATTAAAGACTTGTGGGGTGGGCTTTGGGCAGCGCCCCCAACCAGCAATTCAAAGGCGCAACAGCTTACCAAATTTGCTCTCATTCTTCATCCAGCGGTAAACCGAATCTAACTTTACCTTTGCCGAAAAAGCGACCGAATTGCAATTCGTACACTTCATCTTCGTCTTGCGTCTCTACTTCGATGTTGGAACGGGGATAGCAGACGCAAAGCAAAGCATAACCCTCTTTTTGCAGTTCCACAGAAAGTCCCATTGCTTCGGGCTGGTGCAATTCCCCCGACTTGACGCGCACCGCACAGGCTGTACAAGCGCCGTTGCGGCAGGAAAAAGGCAATTCTACGCCTTGGTTTTCGGCACTTTGCAGGATGTAACGGTCTTCGGGTACTCGCACTGTGTGGCGATCGCCCGTTTGTCTGTTATGAATTTTAATTGTGTAGGAGCGAGTCATCTTGATTTTCGATTGAAGAATTTTAGAGTCAACTACCCATCACCAAGCGGGGTACCGCTATGGTGTGGGCTTGTATCTGAGCTCCACCGCAATTCCGAAAATCTTTGCAGAATCTCAGCTTTAGTTTCACTGCCCGACACATCAGGGGATGCTGACAAGCTCCCCGTACTCATCCAGTCTTGCCGGACAAGCAACGCTCTCATTGCAATATTTCGCGCGCCTACCAAATCAGCGTGTAACTCATGACTACAACATTCGCATCGAAACAATAGTCCTTTGTTAGGTCTATTATTATCTGAAGTATGTCCGCATTTAGGGCAACTTTTCGATGTATAATGAGCCGGAACTTTAGTTGCTAACGAACCATTTAGATTGGCTTTGTAGTCGATATACCCGTGCAATTCGGCATAAGACCATTTAGTTTTATTTCGGTTGGCTCTCCGCTGTTTTTTGCTAGCCTTCTTCCCAGACTTAGACTTAGTTGTATCTCGGATTCCGGTCAAGTTTTCTAGTCCAATTAGGCTCGACGGCTGGGCAATTTTCTTGCTGATTTGGTGGTTTACATCAGCGATAAACCGTCTTTCTCTTCCAGATAAAGCGATTAGTCTTCGCTTGGCTGAACGAGTGCCTTTACGCTGAAGAGTTATTCTTGCTTTGTGATAGCGGTTGGCTTTGTGTCTAACGTCTTTTCCTGAGTATAATTTAGACTTGTTTTTCAAATCTGTTTCTACCGCAAGATATCTCATGCCCACGTCAACACCAGAAACTCTAGTGATTTTCAGTGGGTCAACCAAAGGTGTTTCTACCTCAATACTTACCATTAAGTAGTAGACCTTAGAAGAACGCTGATAGACAATTTTAGCGGCTCCAATTTTGGCACCATTAGCAATTAAATCTAGGTGCTTGCTGTAGCCGTCATACGAAACCACTATCCTCCCAGAGAGAGTGATGATACTCACTTGCCTCTCGGCTTTAAAAGAGTAGTCACGCTGATAATTCAGGGTACAGGTTCGAGAAATATATTTTGGGGCTTTATCCAACCCTTTGTACCGTCTCTTCGTGTAGCCTTTGGCGATAGCATCAGCAGATTGTTTTACCTTAGTCCACAAAGTTTTGTACGTTGCCGACACTTGTCTGGGTACATTGCAAGCCATTTGAGCGCCCAGCCCAAATCTAACTCGCAATTCACTGTAAACAGCCTTCTGCAACTTAGCGCCATTGCTGGTTTTGCCCGCATCAAAAGCGACTTGCGAGGTATAATTCAAAGCATCCCGGTAAGCTAAAGCAGTCTGAGATACCAAAGCTTTTTGCTCGGCATTCAGGTTGAGTTTTAGCTTGGCGGTGATTACTTGGGACATGATCTTCACAAACTCCAATTAAATCCTATCTCGTGAATAATGTCGCGTCAAGTGGTGTGGCAAAATAATTTGCACAGCGAGTAGACCGCCCCAAACCCTCCGACTTCTAAAGCTACCGATTTGGCTTGGGGCGGCTCTCTTGACTCACGCGCATTCCTCCCGACGCTCACCTGGGTACAGGTAGAGCGCGGGACTCCTGCTGATGCGAGTTGAAGAATAGAACCATGGCGTTTGGGGGCAAAATCCTTGATGTGAATGGGTTTGCGACACAGGGAGCAGAACTTGGCTCGCCGGTTTTACACCCTACCCACATTAAACAACAAATTTATGCCGTTACCCCTTCCCAAATCAGATTTGTTCTGCTAAGATAGTTTAGCTGTGGCTGAATGATTTCATTTAGCCCTGGAGAGGTGGCCGAGCGGTTGAAGGCGCACGCCTGGAAAGTGTGTTTAGGGCAACTTAACGAGGGTTCGAATCCCTCCCTCTCCGTTACCAAGCTGTTCAGGAAAAAAATAACAGCTTGCAAAAAATCTCTTGTATGAGATAAATAACTGGAATTAGATCGCTGCTGAGTTTTGAAGAAAATTCAGGGGCGATTTGTTTGGAATACCTGAAAGTAGGTAGGTTCGCTGCTTAGGAGTTCAGTCCCGATCGCACGATCTCTGCGATCGAGTCGAAACGATCGCAGCGATCGCGCGATTTAGTTCGATCGCCCGATCGCTGCAAATTAGCCGCCCCAGTTGCGATCGCCCGCACCTTTCCTGAGAGTTTTACTCGAACTCAAGCCCCAACTATCCAACTTATTTTACTGTAGGAGTGTCCTGCTGGCGATCGAAAACAAGATGATTGGTAGTTGGGAATTTAGCGAGATTTGTGGTTGTGTTGTGCGAACCCCTTCGCTTTTCTGGGTAATTGGTAACTCACAATTCTGCTTGATTACAATCTTGTTGCGGCCTTTAAACTCGCTGCTTTTTGCTGCATCAGCAAATCCTCATCCTCAGCTAAAATCTCGCAGCCGCTGCTGTCTCCTAATTTTTGCAATGCCATCAAACTACCGTATTTTAAATCCCAGAGTCGAGTTTTTAGACAAATTTTCAATTCTGCAATAGCGCGTTGGTCGCCAATTTCGCCGAGGGCGATCGCGGCGGCGGCGCGGGATTTTTGAAATTGGGGTTCTTGATTGTGCAACGCTTCTATGAGTAAATCGAAAGCAGGAGCGTACTTGAGCCAGCCGAGCAGTTTCATGACGTGATAGTGGGCTCCACCATCCTTGTATGCTGATTTTTCATAAATTGCCAGCAAAGCATCCGGTGCTTCACTTGTATATGATTCTAGCAGGGTTTTGGTTGCCAGATAACAGCGCCCGCCATCTGTTTCGTAGAGTTCGTTAATGGCAAATTCGAGGCTGGGGAGTTGGTCATATTCGTAGACTAAATCTAGGTCGTCGGGTCGATCGCCAATTATGCGATCGAGAATCGGTTCAATTTCTGCAAAAGCAATTTTTCCCGCAGGAATTCCCGCATTAGCCAGCATCCGCACAGCCCGCAACCGAAACACCACAGACACAGGACAGCGAGCAATCAGAGGAATTGCTTGGTAATATTTTGCATCTATTAAATCTTGAATGCTGCTGCGGCGAGCATTAACATTAACGCTTTGCAGCAAGTTTACAACGCGCGACATTTCCGAGTAATCTCCTGAAAAACGGCAAACTGTGGTGATGGCTGCACTTCTAATCATCTCGTCTTCGGAGTCTACAAATTGTCTAATTTGCGAGAGTGCTGCTGTATAATTCAATTTTGCCAAAGCGCGGATGATAACCCGATAACTTTGACCTGGTTGGTCGAGCAATTTGGCAATATCTTCTGAAATATCCAGATTTTGCGTGCCGATGGAGCCGATCGCCCACACTGCATTTTCTACTACGTAAAAGTCATCCCCCTGCAAGCAAGAATGCAGCGATGTTAATGCTGGTGCAGCCTGCAAGCGCCCCAATATTTCTGCTGCTTTGCGGCGCACAGCCTGATTTTCCGGGCTATCCTCGCTATTTTCCAGCGCCGCCATCAAAGCTGCGATCGACTGTTCTGTAGGGAAATTTACTAAGTGAGAGGCTGCAATGTAGCGGTAGTAGGGGTCAGCGAGTTTGTCCGCAGGCGTTTCCAAAATGGCGATCGCCACTTCTTCTGTCATATCGACTAAATTAACCAAACTTTTATCCATTTACCAATCATAAATGAAGGGGAAGGCAAAGGGAAATAGGAAGGAAAAGACAAGCATAAATCAGACTAAATTACCAATTATTACCCTTCGGCTGTCTCGACAGCGGGCGGGTAAGTCGCGGTTATCGAGCTCTCGCCGAGATACGGGCTCTTCTTACCCCTTACCAATTACCCTGTTAATCTTCTCACAGTTAAGGGATTCTAGAAAGATATTTTTGACATTGCGATCGCCAACCCAGCAATCATCTGCAATATTACCCTCTCCTGGGAGGGAGGATGAGCGATGGGTGATTGACAGGATTTAAGGCTGCTGCGAAGCTGCTGCTTAATTATTCAGCAATTCTGTCCCATTAAATGTTGGCGGTCGATCGCTCTAATAATTTACTACAGCGGAGAAATGTGGATGACTAGCGGAAAATTGTAGGGCAGTTTAAGGGCTGGATATATACTAGAAAAAAGTTGATCGAACGCCAACCCACTCGATGCTGTTAAAAATACATTCATCTGTTTGACAATGCAGTAATCTATAAGTTCAGAATAAATATATCTGGCAATTGATTAGTTGGTAAATCATAAAATATTCTGCCGTTTATCAGACCAAATTATACAGATTTAAAA
This sequence comes from Microcoleus sp. BM001215392, assembly GCF_036700185.1. Taxonomy (NCBI): domain Bacteria; kingdom Bacillati; phylum Cyanobacteriota; class Cyanophyceae; order Oscillatoriales; family Microcoleaceae; genus Microcoleus; species Microcoleus sp. BM001215392. The sequence continues at coordinate 7,612 of NZ_JAUBOJ010000369.1, forward strand.
AAATAGTGTGGTGGCAAAGAAGTATAATTACAAATTTATCCTGCAATAGATTAGATATCTTGCAAAAATCAAAATGTATATGTAGGGGCGTAGCATTTGGGC
>NZ_JAUBOJ010000370.1:0-7610 GCF_036700185.1 Microcoleus sp. BM001215392
ACTGCCGAAATGCGAGAGCCCCTACAAGTATATTTTCAAAAATGAGATGCACCCCATTGATAGCTTTTTCTCAAGGAAGGGCGATCGCTCTTTTTGTCATCGAAACGTCGATCTGCCTTTGCTTTTTTGTCAGGGAAAGGAACTCGCACTTTTTAAAATATTGCTGTCCGCTAAATAAGTTGCGGTAATTAGTAATTTTTAGGCTTTTTTGAATTCATATTAAATAATACAAACATCTGAATTTAGACGAAAATTTAACGAGTTTACAGGTTAATAACTTTTACCTGACACAATGTATTTTTAATCGTAAATTTAAATACAGATGATTCCACTTTGATGAAGTACCGCCGATGGATTAATCCCCGCAGGACAGGGCATTTCTACCTTTGATCGGTCGGTACTTCGATTACGTGGAATTGGCTGTATTTGTAGAGGTTCCCACTGCACATCTTGCCTTTTTTAGGGACACAGCAGTGCTGTGTCCTCAAATTGTCACGTTCTAAACTTACCGCGTACAATTAAGCAGATTTGAGATTATCCCTCATCCTCAGCTTTCACAGGAGCGCGCCCAGAAATCACAATAAATCCCACCGACTCCAGAGTCAGGTGCGGGCGGCGAATTCCCGCTAAAACTGCTTGATTTAACGCACTTTCCGTACTGATTTCATCAGCCAAAACAGATTCTAAAAGCTGTTGAGATTTAGAAAGTCGGTTCAAACGTAATTGCAGTTGATTCACCCGGTTTTCGAGTTGAATTGCAGCACTGATAGCGGAACTATTGCAGATTTCCACAAAAGCCTGACGCCCGCGCAGCAATTCCTCAGATACTACCCGCCCCTTTTGACAAAAATCATCCCAATCCAGCGGATCGACAAAACTGTCAATCAGGGAAGTGCGATTTTTCGACAAATTGTAATCCCGATTCGGGCCGCCTTTCCCTTTATAAGCCCGCTGCAATATATTCAGAAGTTCTACATCTTCAACCAAAGACATCTGCTCGCTGCGAGCATCTACATACACGGTTTCAAAAGTTGGCAGAAACAGAGCATCAGCGCGCCGCTGTAAAGCTTTCAAGTTGTAATTATCGATATTTTGTGCTTGCAAAACTTCAGCAGCAGGCTGGACATCAGTCTGGATAGAATAGTTAAATTGGAACCCGAACCATTCCTTTGCTTCGGTAGCATCCCAACTTTCGTCATGTCGCCACATTGCAAAAGCTTGACCCCGATCGTCCCAGCGAACATAAGAGCCAAGTGCGTCAATCAATCCCTCTCCCGTTCGGTAAAGAACGACATCTGTATTTTGATGAGCAATGCGGCGGTTGTAGCTACCATACTGCTGACAGTAAGGAATCAATCGAGTTCTTAAATCATTCGAGGGAATCAATGTTTTTTGAGTAGGTTGATAACGCATCAACCCGGATATACTCGGATGATCTATTTGTTGGAAGTGGAGAGCTTGACATAGCCAACCTTCGGCAGCCCGCTGCATTTCTTTATGGCGAGCATCGCAGTTGTCGAGGGATTCAAAATACTGAGATGCGCTGTCATCGAGAATATCAATTTCATCGAGAACATACTGTTCGTCGATTTTGATTTTCTCTTGTTCGATTTCATTTTTGATTGATTCAAGTTGGCTGGATAAGCCCTTTGCTCCCTCAAGAAACAACTTTTCTTCAAGCTGGATCAGTTTTTTGTCAGCAAAAAACTGAAGGCTGGCTAGAGATTTGTTGAAGATATCAAACCCGTCTTTTAAAACTTGAAACCAAGCTTCGTGGGGACTATCGGGCATATCTGGGCCGGCAAACAAACAAAATTGTACTCCCATTTTGCTGCCAATGCGATCGACTCGCCCGAGTCTTTGTTCTAGCTGGTTGGGAAACCACGGTACATCGAAGTGAACTAACCAATCTGTAAATTGCAGGTTGACGCCTGTTTCGGCCGATCGATCGCACACTAAGATAAAACAATGCGGCTCAGTCTTAAACCGCTTGAGACTCGCCTCAACATCATCCGCAGACTTGCTCGTGTCATGGCTGGCGATCGCCTTTTTACCAAAGATTTTAGCTAAATTTTCTGCAATCTCCTGACAAGTAACGGTAAAACTCGTGAAAATCACAATTTTCGGGAAACGCTCCCCCGGAATCGGCCGTTTAATTTGCTGTTGAATTCTCGATAGCAAATCGCGAGGATTGCTGTGATACTCGCGCGGCACCTTCAAAGCAACTGCCAAAAATCGCAAAATGGCAATTCGTAACAAACTCGGGCGATCGAGTCCTTCCTGCTGCTTTGCTACCGCGTTGAGTAAGGTTTCGAGCAGTTCCCTTTCTTCTGCAAACAGTGCTGTTTTGGTCAAAATTGCCGTGTCGCTTTGTCCGAATTCGCGATCGAGTTCGGGAGTCGATTTTTTTTGCAAGCGAGCTTTGACAACCCGTTCCAAAACATTCAGCCAAGTACCGGAAGCGCGGAAAAACAGCAGAAAAATTCTCTGATATTCGCTAGATTTCGGAGCAGCCGCCCGCCATTTATCCAGTACAGTTTGAATTTCAGACCACTGTTCGTCATTGAGATCGTACTCAGTCTTGGGAACAGTATCGCGATCAAAAATCACATCTTCCACCGCATCCCGGCGGTTGCGGAGCATTCGGCGGTGCAGGCGGTAGGTATCGCTAACGTGAGTGCGAATAGTTTTTACAATGCGAGATTGTTCTGCGGTTTCTGCATTTTTCAAACATTTCTCTAACTCCTTTGCCAAACCGAGAAAATAATCATCTGTCCCCAACAAACTGCGGAGTTGAGCGAGTTTTGTTTTCCAAACCGCAGGCTGTGATGTTTCTTCCAAATCCAGCAATGCGCGGCCGATTTCCTGACGGTTTTGCACCTGTTCTTTAAAACTTTCGAGAGCATCAAGACGGTAGGTTGTGGGGTCTAGCAAGTGCAGCATCGTTAGAAAATCTTGCTCGCGGCCGATGACTGGCGTTGCAGATAATAACAATAAGTTTTTGCTTTTGTGAGCAAGTTTCTGGCAGAGTTCAAAGGATTGTTGCTGGTTGCGATCGCTCGAATGTGCCATTGCGGCAAGATCCTGCGCTTCATCAACAATCAGAAAATCCAGGTTAGCGTTGCGGCTAACTTGATTGATTTCGCTAAGAGCAACAAGTTGCACTCGATCGGCAAAATGAGACAAATAGAATTTATTTTCTAATTCTTGGCGCCACTGTTCGAGCAAATATTTGGGAACCAGTACCACAGCGCGCCCGTTGGGATCGTCTAGCAGAAATTGGCGGAGAATTGTCCCGGCTTCTACTGTTTTCCCCAAGCCTGCTTCATCTGCCAACAAATAGCGCACGATCGGGTCTTCTAGAACGCGCCGCACGACTTCAACTTGGTGCGGGTAGAGGTCTATGTTCGCAGAAATTAACCCCGTCATCCCGCGGCTGACGGCACGCTGTTCGATCGCAGATTGCACAAAGGCCAAGCGGCGATCGTGAAAATACGGGGTTTCTTGACCTTTTACTGCTAAAATGTCGATCGGATCGGCGATCGGGATATTGCAGCGAACGTAAAGCTGAGCTTCGATAGCTTGCAAACTTTGGCTGTCGGGGAGGTCAATTTCGTACTCTAATTTATCTTCATCCCAGTCATAAATTCTGCCAATTATCCACCTTTCGTGACTTGTGCTCCAGAGGTAGCAGCGAGTTTGTCGCTGAAGTCTCGCTTCTTGGAGCAAACCCAAGGGTACAGTTTTGCGGAAACGGTTTTTTACTGAGCAAAAATATTCAATTACCGCATCGGTGCGCGATACTTCGACGACTTTTCCGATTCCCAAATCATTTTTGGGCGATCGAACTAATGAACCAACATCAATCATAATTTCAGCCTGACAATATCTATTAGAATACACTAACGCCTGAGGGACAAAAATAACATTGGTTTGTAGTAAGGACTTTAGTCCTCTCTTTTCTGCGGACTCGCATTCCTAACTACAAACCACAAGGTTCGATCGTTCGGAATGCGAGTTCTCTCTTTTCTGCGGACTCGCATTCGGAACTATCGAACAGCTTGATAGGTAATTACCATCGCCCAAAAACAACGCCTGCACTCCCCGATTCCCATTTAAGGTATTTCTGCATAACACTAGCGTAAATTTCCGAGTCTGTAAACCCTGTTAACCAAGTTTGTAGAGGAGTCCAGGGCTGTTCCTTGAACCAATTTTTATCGGTATGGGCGAATTGACGGACAAAAGGTGCGATCGCCATATCAGCCAATGCTACATTATTACCAAACAAATATTTAGTCGCGCTTAACTTTACATTGAGTTGATCCAGATATACAGCACCTTCATCTCGATGCGATCGGGCATCAACACCAATATAACGTTCGGGATATTTATAACGGTCGAGATGATATTTAAATTTATCATCAAATTGAGCAATTAGTGCTAGCATTTCTGCAACAGAACTTTGTTCGGGAATTAACCATTTTTCAGGATCGTGTTGTGCCAATGCCCATAACATGATATCAATACTTTGATCGAGTACGCGCCCCTCAACATCAATCAATATCGGTACCGTACCTTTGGGAGATACATCTAACATTTCCTGTGGTTTATCGCGCAAAACAATTTCCCGCAACTCACACACCTGATTGCTAACCATCAGCGCCAAGCGGGCGCGCATAGCATAGGGACAGCGGCGGAATGAATATAAAATTGGGTATATTGGTGACATATAGTCAGTTGTCAGTTGTCAGTTGTCAGTTGTCAGTTGTCAGTTGTTATTAGTTATTAGTTATTAGTTATTAGTTATTAGTTATTTTGAAGGGTTTAGAGTCAGAAACCGGGTTTCTTTCTAGATTTAATGTCGCCCAACTATAGTTTTCCGAGAAACCCGGTTTCTTTGAGATTAGGAATGAAAATTAAATAACTTACATTTTTTATTTATTGTTCTTGTGGGAGGGGCGGGAGAACCCGTTCCACAAATATGTGTAAATTATTTAATTCGCGATCCTTAGTGGTAATATTACAGAAGTCAGAAACCGGGTTTCTTGCTAAATTTTACGTCAGCAAACCAGATTTTTCAGAGAAACCCGGTTGCTTGGAGATTAGTGCTAATACTACTATTAATCTATTCCACCATCGGATTTTTCCTTAACATCATAGCGCGCGCCGATATGTGCTTGCTTGCGACGCTTAGCCAGCTCAATTTGACGTTGACGTTCAGAAAATCCTTGCTTTTGGGCTTCGGTTTTTGAGTCATGACAATGAGGACAACTCACACCAAGTACAAATAATTCAGAAGCCCGATCTTCCTCACTAATCGGCTCACGACAAGCGCGACAAAGTTGATAGTTACCCAACTTTAACTCATGAACAACAGAAACCCGTTCATCAAAGACAAAACATTCACCTTCCCAACGACTTTCTGCTTCCGGTACTGTTTCCAAATATTTTAAAATCCCACCTTCGAGATGATAGACTTCTTTAAAACCTTGCGATCGCAAAAAAGCAGTAGATTTCTCGCAGCGAATGCCGCCGGTGCAAAACATTGCCACCTTCGGTTTATCGCGCAAAGCAGTTTCTTGCAACGCCCATTTTGGCAAATCAGAAAAGCTTTTTGTTTTGGGATTGATCGCACCTGCAAAAGTACCCATAGATACCTCGAAATTGTTACGCACATCAACCACAACAACATCAGGATCGTCAAGCAACTTATTCCACTCATCGGGTTTGACATATTTGCCAGCCATGAGGGATGGATTAATATCGGGTATTCCCATGGTGACGATTTCGCGTTTTAAGCGGATTTTCAGGCGGTAAAACGGTGCTTTTTCGGAAAAAGATTCTTTGTGAACCAAATCTGCAAAACGGCTGTCACTGCGCAAGAATGCCAGCACTGCGTGCACGCCTTCGGATGAACCGGCGATCGTCCCATTGATGCCTTCGGCTGCCAGCAAGATAGTGCCTTTGACATTGTTGCGATCGCAACAATCGATTAGCGGTGCTTTCAGGTCGGCAAAATCGGATAGTTCAACGAATTTATATAATGCAGCGGTTAAGAAAGTAGCCATAGATCGAATTGATAGCACTAATTAATTTTCATATTTATATGAAAATTCAGTTAAAGCGGGCGGTGGGGCTCGAACCCACGACGTCCAGCATGGGAAGCTGACATTCTACCACTGAATTACGCCCGCGCTTAGTCTGTTTTACTTGCTTTTGCTTTTTAGGAATTGCGGTAAAAAATGACCAGACACACATTATACGACGATTTGGCAATTTTGAGTCAACCATTTTTAAAATTAATTTTTGGGGGTTGTCGATCGCCCATCGGGCCAAAAAAAAGTCCTGCACGAAAGGCAGGACTAATACTTCTACTCTTCAGTCGGCGTCCGGCGGACTTCGTTTGTATAGCCGCGGTTTCAACCGCCGGGGCCATTGGACGATCGCCCGCCCTCAACCCTTAAACGAAGCGCAAAGAGTTGCTGTCAAGCCCAAAGCCAGAAACTGGTTGGACGATCGCAATCAATTCGTCAGCAGCCGCAGTCTTCTTGAAAATAGCAGCACCCTCGGGCAATCCAGCCGGAGAAGCGCCGATCGCGTAGGTGCTGGGAGCGCCTTGAAGTTGGAGGATATCCTTACTGGGGTCATAACCAACAATCAAAGCGTAGTCGGCTGCGCCAGTGCCAGTATCAACGCCATCGTTGTAGTATAAATTCGTGGCATTTCCCAGCAAGAAAGTATCGCTGCCTTCTGCACCAATCAGCGTATCAACTTCGCCGCGTCCGGGATTAGCACCGGTATAGTCAACACCAACCAGGATGTCGTTACCTTTTGTGGTGTAAAGGAAATCGTTGCCGCTACCGCCAAACAACACATCATTATTGTCACCGCCGTACAGAGTATCGCTACCCTCACCGCCGAGTAAAGTATTGTTGCCGAGTTCCCCGGCGAGAACATCGTTACCGGCGCCACCAAATATCAAATCGTCAGCTTTGCCGCCTAATGCGGTATCTTCGCCGTCGCCGCCGACAATGGTGTCATTGCCTAGGTTACCAGACAACAGGTCGTTGCCAGCATCACCTAATACGAGGTCATCGCCTTTGCCGGCAAATACGATGTCGTTGCCGCCATTGCCAAACAAAGTGTCGTTTCCGGCCTTGCCAAACACTGTATTGTTAGCATCGTTACCAGCGATAAAGTCGTCGCCGTTGGTGCCGAGAATCTGCGGCAGCGAGCTGGTTGTCGGTGTGGGGCGGTTTGTCAGTACGGGTGCGATCGGCTGTGTCAGGTTGAGAGCTGCCGCGGGTGTAAACGGTGGAGGTGTTGGTGTGGTTATGGGTGTGGGAGTTGTGACTGGTGTTGCAGCCGTCACCACGAACGGTTGCGGTTGCGGAGTCCCCACAACTAGCGGTGTGGGTGTTGTGACGGGTGTTGGTGTTGTTACGGGTGTCGGTGTTGTTACGGGTGTGGGTGTTGTGACGGGTGTGGGTGTTGTTACGGGTGTTGGTGTGGTGGGCGAGTCTGTTAAATTAGCAGCCAGAATCGCCGTACCAGTGAGGTTTGCCACAGTTTCGATGAAACCTGCACCTGCAATAGTCGGCGATGCACCG
>NZ_JAUBOJ010000371.1:0-2953 GCF_036700185.1 Microcoleus sp. BM001215392
AAAGCCCGATCGCCCTGTTCACTTCTAAAAACTGTCCCTAGTCTTCCTGAATCCTCCGATCGCACTTCCTATTGTATAAGTTAATCAACCAAAAGATATATTGGACTTAGAGAGACTATGCAGAAACAAATCATACGTCAAAAAGATACTAATGCTTGGATTCTTCAGTGCTGGGTTTCTTTTATTGTTGCCATTTCCGCAACTACTGTCGGTGTGATTTATTTACAGGTCGATCCTTGGCAAAAAGCTTTTATGGGCATGGGTCTAACTTTTTCGGTCGGATCCTCTTTTACTTTAGCAAAAACCATTCGCGATAACAACGAGGCCACAACGTTAACTGCCAGAATCGACGAAGCCAGAGTTGAAAAAATTCTCGCCGAACATCATCCTCTCAAATAAATTTAATTATACAATGTATATAAAAACAGCCCGGGCGGGCTGTTTTTGTTGAGCTAGAGGTGAAAACCTGCGGATTTTAATGACTGTTTTTGAACTTACGATCGCCCTTAGCCTTTTGGCGCTGGCGAATACCCGCCTGAACTGTAGCCATATCCACCGGAAAACCAACTACAGGAATTACCTGATCCTTGCGCTCTTCTTCGAGGTTCTTGAGTTCGGTGTAGTCAACCCAGTGAATGCAATTTACCGGACAAGTGTCGATCGCCTCAGCAATCAACTCTTCGGAATCACCGTCTTGTCGGACTACGCGCGATCGCCCGTAATCCGGCTCAATGTAGAAAGTATTGCGAGCAACATGGGCGCAGTGCTTGCAGCCGATGCAGGTAATCTCGTCAACATAGACGCCTTTTTGGCGCAAGACGCCGCCCAACTCCGGTTCTAAACCAGTGCGATCGGGCGCATCCCGCAAAAATCCGCCTAACTCCGGTTCTAAACCAGTGCGATCGATAGCTGTATCTATTCCGAGTCCAGAAAGCTCAGACATTTAGATCCCTCACAATAATAAATAAGTCCGCCTGGGCGGACTTTAGATGAAACAAGATTGTAAAAATCTCGAACAACCCTTAAGCGCACCAGCGCTGAACCACCAAGCGGATCGAACCGTCTTGATTTTGCTTTTGCTCAGAAACTTGGAAACCCTGCTTAGCGCTTTCATTCACCACAGTATGGTAAGCATAGCGCTGAGTCACCTTATTCAGAAAACGATCGACAGACCAAGCTTGCTGCCAAAATTGCAAATCAGCCACCAATTCATACTCAGTCCCGTTCCAGCTAAAACCTAAGTCATAGCCGTTTTCTTGCTCAATCACCACCTCAGCAGTGCTGGTGAGGCCGCGATAGCCGCGCACCTCAGTCGGGCCGGACTTCCAGTCGATACCCAAATCAGTTAAAGCAGCTTCCAAAGAATTCAAATTGCGGATCTGGGTCTTAATTTGGCTAAAGTGTGACATGGTGGTTCCAAAAAAATTTAAGTGAACTGAACAAAAAAGATTACCAATCGCTAAAAGCCACTTGGGCCGTCGCTTCGGCTGACTGATGCAGCACTTGCGCGAAATATTCAGATGTTGACTCTTGATGAAGCACCACACCGAGCTGGGCTTCAATTGCAGCCGTTACCTCAGCGCAGGAAGCACCGACAATGCCGGTAACTGTTTCCTGTACGCGGCCATCTGGATAAATGACAAATTCTAGTGTTTCCATAATCCGGGCTGACTGAATAGGAATAGTGAAATCAGACACCAACACCGGCCTCGCTAGGGACGATGCCTTCTGAGGTCGCTTCTTGAGAGTTGGCTGACTGACAAAGCACTATATCAATTTTGACTAATTGATAGGTTTTGAGTCACAACTTAACAGAAGTTATTAATAGGTAGGAGCATTACATCAGTGTTATGTAAAGTTTCGCGTACATTGTGACATCAGTCAAGTCATAAATAAATAGTCAGGACACCACTGCCAATAAAAAAAATAAGGGCGGGCGAAATGCCCTCCCCATAAGAGTTTTGATGTTTTGTGGAACAGGGCAAAAAGCCTGTTAATCGAGAATGATGCAAGAGATCGGCTAAAACCAAGTACGATCGCCCGCCAGCCAAACCTCTAAATCAAAGTGATATTAGCAGTTACAAAACTTAAGAGAAGTTGATCGGGCTGAATCGAATTAACCACAGCCAAAACTTGACCGGAATCAGCAACTCGGATCGCGGTGTTGCAACCGACAGCCTCCAGCCGCAAGCTAGCAAAGGTCAAACCTCCAGAAAGCCCGATCGAATCTACCCCAACTTGGAAATCGGCGATCGAATCAGCAGCAGCCACATCACTCGCTGCGTCTTCAAGTCCCAGCAAAAACAAATCATTCCCCGGCCCGCCAATCAAGGTATCTTGAGCCAAATCGCCACTTAGCGTATCGTTACCTTCGGCGCCAAATAGCAAATCCGATCCTTTGCCACCGAACAGCAAATCATCCCCATTGTTACCGATGACAGTATCATTACCTAGATCGCCCCGGAGTCGATCGTTCCCATCACCGCCGGCAACCAAATCGTTATCTTTGCCGCCAAACACAACATCATCGCCAGCAGCCCCATCGATAGTATCGCTGCCGGGATTGCCAAAAATTCGATCGCTCCCATCGCCTCCAAACAAACTATCAGAACCATCCAAACCAAACATCGTGTCATTGCCTTGACCACCATTGATACTATCCCCACCGCTAGTACCAAACAGCAAATCATCCCCTGAATTTTCTTGAGTCAGAATCGGCCCAGGTTCCAGTACAGGCATCGGTATAGATACCAGAGTCGGACATGATTCCGTTGTCGAAGGCGTCGGTGTTGGCGTTGGCGGAGTTGGTGTTGGTTGCGTCACCACAAGCCTCTGAGTTGGTTGCGTCGGCGGTTGTGTTGGAGGCGTCGGCGGTTGTGTCGGAGGCGTCGGTTCAGACGGTTGTGTCGGAGGCGTCGGCGGTTGTGTCGGAGGCGTCGGCGGTTGTGTCGGA
>NZ_JAUBOJ010000371.1:3053-7514 GCF_036700185.1 Microcoleus sp. BM001215392
CGTCGGCGGTTGTGTCGGAGGCGTCGGCGGTTGTGTCGGAGGCGTCGGCGGTTGTATCGGAGGCGTCGGCGGTTGTGTCGGAGTTGGCGCAGGTGGAGCCGGAGGGGCTGGCACAGGCGTCGGCGTCGGTGCAGGCGGAGGCGTCGGCACAGTCGTCGGCGGTTGTGTCGGAGGTGGTGGAGGCGAGACAGCAAAACTATTAAAAATCTGGGTACTGCTGAAATTTCCCAAATTTTGGATCACACCAGAACCAGGAGTAGTCCCAGTCGGCGTCGCAAAGAAGTTGAAAATCTCCACATCTGAACCATTAACAATGCCATCTTGGTTCAAGTCAATCACCAAACTGGTGCCATTTCGTCCCAAGCCCGTCTTTCCAGGAGCAAGAGTGAGTGAAAGCGTTACTCCCGGAATGGTTAAGGAATTTATGCCACCCGTATCTGAAATTAAGCTACCTTGAGCCGTCGTACCATCCAACTGATAAAAATCATTGCCCGCCCCTCCAAACAAGATATCAGCACCGCCACCACCAACCAGAGTATTATTTCCCCCATCTCCAAACAAAATATCATCGCCCAACCCCCCGTTTAAAGAATCATCGCCGGCCTCACCGCTCAGCCAATCATTACCAGCTCCCCCATTCAGGATGTCCTTACCATCACCACCAAACAAGAAGTCAATACCATCGCCACCAGACAGGAAGTCATCACCAGCCAAACCATCTAAATAATTAGCGCTTGTATTCCCTGTCAAAGAATCATTACCGCTACCACCGATAATATCTTCGATGTTAATCAGAACGTCCGCTCCCTGTCCCGTTGCCGTCCCGGTTGCCAAATTAGCGACTATCGGCCCAGTTGCTGTTCCGTAAGAAACAAGATCAACACCTGCTCCACCATCAAGCGTGTCATCGCCAGCTCCCCCGCTCAGCAAATCATTGCCAGCCCCGCCATTCAGGATGTCATTACCATCATCACCAAACAAGAAGTCAATACCTTCTCCACCATCAAGCGTGTCATTACCAGCTTCCCCAACCAGGAAATCGTCGCCCAATCCGCCACCGAGAAAGTCATTGCCATCACCGCCGAACAGGAAGTCACCGCCATCTAATCCCAACAGAGAGTCATTGCCAGCAAAACCATCTAAATAATTAACGCTAGCATTCCCTGTCAGAGAATCATTACCACTGCCGCCGATAATATCTTCAATACCGATGAGAGTATCGGTGCCCTCTCCTGTTGCTATCCCTGTCACGAGATTTACCAGCACAGGAGTTGTCGCTGCCGCATAGGAAACAAAGTCAAAACCATCTCCGCCGTCGATCGAATCGCTGCCAGAACCTCCACCCAGAAAATCGTCGCCGACTCCCCCTTTGAGAATGTCATTGCCATTACCGCCGTATAGGAAATCGTCGCCATTCTCTCCTGAAATTGAATCATCGCCATTATCACCAAACAGGGAGTCACTGCCATCCCCGCCATTGATGGAGTCATTGCCAAAACCGCCAATTAAAAAATCGTTGCCCAATCCGCCTAGAAGAGTAGCAGATTTGTTCGCACCAGCGATCGTCTCATCGCCGATCAGAGTATCATTCCCCGCATCGCCAAGGATTAAGTCATTACCACCAATGCTGAAAATAAAATCATTACCTTCACCTCCGCTGAGAGTTGAATTGCCAAGCCCGTCAAGTAAGGTGTCATCGCCAAGTCCGCCGACGAGTGAGTTATTGCCCTCATCGCCGAAGAGTAAGTCGTTACCTCCAAGGCCGACGAGGGTATCTTTTCCTCCGGCTCCGAAGATGTCGTCATTGTTCGCAGTTCCTGTGAGTAAGGTATCATTGTTATTTGGTGCAAAAATAGATGCCATGATTTAATTTTCTCGCTGAGAGAGTATCTGGTTTTTTGCTACTTAAAATGAGCTATTTCGGTTTTGTAGCCGCACGAAATAGCATTTAGTAATGACTAAATAAAGTTCGATCGCAGATGTATTTTTGATCTGGTGGTTGTTACAATCTCAGATATGACTTAGAGCCGAGCTGTAAGCTTGTCAGTATAATCACATAGATTATTTGTACAATCAATTCATAAAAGTCATAACTTAAAGTCATAAAAGTCATAACTTAAAGTCATAAAAGTCATATCTTGTTTTTTTGAGTACCGTCTGCGGGCAGAATTTCAATATTAGACAAGATTAAATTCATTGCCTTTGATCTGGAAATTATCTAGGTTGAGCCGTGTTAATCTGCCTTGTATCTGCGGTTAATCGGCTCGCATCAAAGATTTATTAAATACAAATAAGATTGCTATTTCCTTGCTGCATTGGATCTGGGGTCTAAAACGTCTCGCAGCCCGTCGCCTAAAAGGTTGAAACCCAGAACTGTCAAGGTAATCAGCAAACCTGGAAACAAAATAGTCCAAGGAGACGAAAGAGCGTATCCGCCTTTGAAAGCATCCGAAAGCATAGTTCCCAACTCCGGCGCCGGTGGCTGGGCGCCCAAACCGAGAAAACCTAAACCAGCAGCTTCTAGTGTCGCTGTACCAGTCGAAAGAGTTGCTTGTACAACAAGCGGCGCGAGACTTCCCGGCAAAATGTGGCGAAAAATAATCCGCAAGTCGCTAGCGCCCAAGGCTTTGACAGCTAAGACAAATTGTTGTTCTCGCAGCGATAGCACCATGCTGCGTGTGAGGCGGATGTAAATGGGAATTTGCACGACGCTGACGGCGATAATTACGCTTTGCAAGCTGGGCCCGGTGACCGTGACAATGGCGATCGCCAGTAATATTGAAGGAAAAGCTAGCAAAATATCTGCCAAAGTGCCGATCGCCACTTCAGCCCATCCGCGAAAATACCCAGCAAAGAGCCCCAACAGAGAGCCCACAAATAATCCCCCACCCACCGAAACCAGGCTGACGAGCAAAGATATCCCCAATCCGTGCCACACCCGCACGAGCAAATCTCGCCCCAAACTGTCGGTGCCGAACCAATGTTTGGCGCTAGGAGCCACTAATCGGGACAAATAATCGCGATCGACCGCAGCATCGTAGGGGGAAAGTAGGGGAGCTAACAGTGCCACAATAATCAGCGCTACAGTCAAAATCAAGCCGATTTTCCCGGAGGTCGATCGACCAAATCGCTGCCAAGCTGGCTGTAAAAATATTAAGCTGTTCAGCGATTTTTGCTGTTTCATTACCATCTAAAATCCTTGTGGTACCCATAAACTGATTAATTCATTGACAAGGGCGAGCAATTCAGATACAGACTCATTGATTTCAGGCGCTTCAAATCCATGAATAAATCGGTTTCTCACGTTTAAAAGTAGCATGGCGCGATCGTACTCTTCGATTGAAAGTTCTCCTTGCGAATACATATGTTTAATCAGAGATACAGTTGGAAATCTTTCAATTGGAATAATAGCCTCCTGGGCCCGTCTACGCAGCAGTGCTTCAAATATTCCCCAAAGTGACAAAAAAGCCCCTTCATTTTCTCCCAATGAGATTAGGCGTTCGCTCTGTGTTATTCTACTAAAAATTTGCTCCAAAGATAATAGATTTACTTCCTTGGCTTCGTCTTTCAGTAAAGCATCTTCTTCAGTAATTAACATGAAACGCCAGCCTGTATTTTCAGAGACTATTTCAGCAATTTCTTTCAACCTGTCTATGGATGTTTGCCTACCAGAACCATTGAATTCGATTATATAACCTTCGGCTTCGTTCTTTTTGGCAATCAAATTTGGGCGATATGTACCTAAATTGAAAGGGATGTCTTCTGGTTCAGGCTCAACAAATACTTTATAGCCTTCTTGCCGATATTTTTCAGCAATTTTAGATACTGATGTGTCGTGTATTAATTTAGCAGTCATAGGTAACTCTCCAATGCTTTTGCTTCACGTATTCTAACGTAGACGCACTCACTACCAGATATGATGCCATGCAGCAATAATAATGGACATAGAGCAAGGTTAAATGTGCCACTAAGCGATCGAGGATGTGACTCCACATCTGTGACAAGTGAATCATCCTCATAAACTAACCCAATTAATGCGTCCTGTATGGGCTTTATTATATTGTCTGTGTCAACAGGGTCTGTATCATATAGATAAACTAAAGTTAAATCAACGTTTCCAGAATAAGGAGTTCCTACCCAAGTTTTTGATGCTTCTGCACGCACAAATTGTTGCCAATTTTGTAGTTTGGTTCTCTGCCTAGTTTGCAAAGATACAGGGCGTCTTGGAATCAGAAACTCAAATTGCATTGGCAACTCCGAAACTTAAATATGAAAGCAGGTATTAAAGGATAAATTCATACATAATTTTAATTTTTTTAATTGTAGAAATATTTTTTTTTGCTTGTACTAATGTATTATAATTCTATCTCTAAAATTGGCTGAACAGCTTAAAATTTCAATAGACTAGAGTGCAAAAATCATAGAAGGGCGTAGCATTTGGACATAAAATCTTAGGTTTAA
>NZ_JAUBOJ010000372.1:0-7511 GCF_036700185.1 Microcoleus sp. BM001215392
TCCCCCCCTTTTTAAGGGGGGTTAGGGGGGATCTGTCTTAAGTGAACCGTATTGGACTATAAGTAATATTGTTTCCATTTATTCCGATTAGGATTTATGTACGGGTGGGCAGAAACCGAGTTGTTTAAGCAATTGGTGTATAAGTTTTGGTATTGCCAAACTTCACGCATCGTCAGTGTTGCGGTTCTGTAATATATCCAGAATGCGTCGATTTTCAGTTTGGAGGCCCCGGATGTCTAATTCCATCACCTCCATTCGCTGAAGGCTTTGAGTCATCAGTTGAAGCATCGCATCGACATTACGATTCGTGGCTTCCATATTGCGCTGATGAATTTCTATATTGCGGTTCATGGTTTCAATATTGCGGCTGATAGTTTCAATATTCCGCTGGTGTACTTCGGTTGTGGAAATTAAAGCACTAACAGCTACTTTAATATCGATCGCGTCATTTTCTAGGCGATCGACACGATGGGGGATATTGCTAGATTCAGTCATGGGGGTGCATCGGTATTATATATCCGTTATTTTAGCAATTTTTCAGGTGTGTCAGCTTTTGGGCGATCGCACAATATACCTCAATTCGATTGGGATTTTTTAACCGCAGATATCAGCGGATGAACACAGAGGAACGCAGATACTATTTGATCTGCGTTCCTCTGCGTTCATCTGCGCTTAAAAACAGTCTGCTTTCTTCAACCCAAACCCAAATCAGTCACAGCACCGACACTGCTAGAAGAAACTAACTTAGCGTACTTAGCCAAAACGCCCCTAGTATAGCGAGGTTTAGGAGGCTGCCAAAGAGACCTGCGCTGCTCTAATTCTGCATCATCAACATTGAGCTGCAACAACCGATTTTTAGCATCAATCGTAATCGAATCCCCCTCATTTACCAGAGCAATTGTGCCACCAACTTGCGCTTCTGGTGCGACGTGACCCACAACCATGCCGTAGGTTCCCCCGGAAAAGCGGCCGTCGGTAATTAAGCCGACAGAATCGCCTAAACCTGCGCCAATAATTGCGGCAGTTGGTGCTAGCATTTCGCGCATTCCCGGGCCGCCTTTTGGCCCTTCGTAGCGGATGACAATCACGTCTCCGGCTTGAATTTTGCCGGCCAAAATAGCATCCAAACAATTTTCTTCCGATTCAAATATTCGGGCTGGGCCGGTGATTAGCGGGTTTTTAACGCCTGTAATTTTAGCAACCGATCCTTCTGTTGCCAGATTTCCCCTCAAAATTGCTAAATGTCCTTGGGCGTACATCGGGTTGTTCCAAGGGCGGATGACATCTTGATCGGTGGGCGGTTCGGTGGGAATATCTGCCAACACTTCCGCAATTGTTTGGCCGGTAATTGTCAGGGCGTCGCCGTGCAGCAATCCCTTTTCTAGCAGCATTTTCATTACTAGAGGAATGCCACCAGCTTTGTGCAAATCGACGGCTACGTATTTGCCGCTTGGTTTGAGGTCGCACAGTACCGGAACTTTGGCTCTAATTGTTTCAAAATCGTCAAGGCACAACTCAACGCCGATCGCATTTGAAATGGCCAATAAATGCAGCACAGCGTTGGTTGAACCGCCGATTGCCATAATTACCGCGATCGCATTTTCAAAGGCCGCTCGTGTCAAAATTTGGCTCGGTAACAACTGTTTGCGAATTGCTTCCACCACAACTTTGGCAGATTCCGCAGCGCTGTCAGCTTTTTCGGCATCCTCAGCAGCCATTGTCGAAGAATAGGGCAAACTCATGCCCATCGCTTCAAAAGCGCTCGACATCGTATTTGCTGTGTACATTCCGCCGCAGGCCCCGGCACCCGGACAAGCTTTTTTTTCTACTGCGGTGAGTTCTGTTTCATCAATTTTGCCCGCGCTGAATTGACCGACTGCTTCAAAAGCGCTGACAACGGTTAAATCGCGTCCGTTGTGGTGTCCCGGTTTGATCGTGCCACCGTAGACAAAAATAGCAGGAATGTTCATGCGGGCGATCGCAATCATCGCTCCAGGCATATTCTTATCGCAACCGCCCACAGCCAGCACACCGTCCATACTTTGGCCGTTGCAAACCGTTTCAATCGAATCAGCAATCACATCTCTCGAAACCAGAGAATATTTCATCCCTTCGGTTCCCATCGAGATTCCATCGCTGATAGTAATCGTACCGAACATCTGCGGCATGGCGCCGGCTTCCTTTGCACCCGCTTGGGCCCGCAAAGCGAGGTCGTTGAGTCCGATATTGCAGGGCGTAATCGTGCTGTACCCATTAGCAATCCCCACAATGGGTTTAGTGAAATCGCCGTCGCCAAAACCGACGGCGCGCAGCATTGCTCGGTTGGGTGAGCGCTGCACGCCCCCAGTCACAGCTTGGCTTCTCAAATTTTCAGGCATTTTCAAATTTCCTTTGACAGTTGACAGTTGAGAGTGAGCAGTTGACTGTTGTTGTGTTGTCTGTTTTTCTTTCTTTCTTGGACGCAGAACCTATATATTTAGTAAGGTGTGCCACAAGCACCTTACCGCTATAGTGGGCGCGTCCAACTATTTTTGGGTCTTAGTCCTGTCTTTGCTGCTGGCTGTTGACTCCACGCCCACAAATGGATACAAGCCCCCGACAATCATCTTGGACATCCCAAATTTTAGACCAAAGTTCCAGCTCCCAGATTAATCTGTGGAGTAAATCTAAAATCTAAAATTTGTTCTAAGAGCGAAGTCGAAGAATCTAAAATGTAAAATCGACTGACTGACTGCCCAGTGCCGATAGTTTTACGCTATTTTTGATTTTCTCAGAAGCGTTGATATTTGTCAGGCCTTTGATTCGGGAGCCGCACAGCAGTGCCAGGACAGCAGAGTGCAAAAATTCTACAGATACTATACTGTGCAGGTTGAATACCCTGGTTATCTGGGATGATGTGTGTGGTAAAACCCATCACTCTAACGTTTGAAACAAAAATTGCGAGGCTAATGACATGGAGGCCGATCTAATTCTGAGGCAATATGCGGCCGGAGAAAGAATTTTTCGAGAGATTAACCTCGCCGGGGCAGACTTAAAAGGGGTAAATCTCAGCGAGGCTAACTTTACTAGGGCCAACTTCCAAAATGCAAACCTCAAAGGCGCTAACCTGACCGGAGCCAACTTGCGCGAGGTAAAATTGGCTGGGGTGGACATGACGGAAGCCAACCTCACCGAAGCAAATCTCATCGGTACCGATTTGAGCCGCGCCAATCTCAGTGGGGCTAACCTGATGGGAGCCAACTTGCGCGGCTCTATGGCGAGAGAAGTCAACATGAGTAAGGCTAATTTGACGGAAGCTAATTTGACAGAAGCCAATTTTACCGAAGCGAATTTGTTTGCCGCTAACTTAACCGAAGCTAGCATGATTCGCACTAATTTGATGAAGGCCAATTTGAGTTGGTCAACTCTCAAAGCGGTAAACCTGACAAATGCCATCCTCAGCGATTCGCTTTTGGAAAGAGCTAACCTGACTCAGGCTATTCTTAGCGGAGCCATGCTCAGCAACGCCAACCTGACTGGCGCAGACTTGCGCCAGGTAACGATGGTGGGAGCTAATCTCACCGAAGCTAATCTCAGCAATGCTAATTTGAGAGTTGCCAATGTTAGTTGGTCAACTCTGCGCGGAGCTAACTTGAGCGGGGCTAATCTGTACCGGGCTAAGCTGTGTTGGTCTAATTTGAGCGGCGCTGTTTTGGTGGAAGCTGTTTTGATTGACGCCAATCTCAATCGAACTAACTTCCGCGATGCAGATTTGAGGCGGGCAATTATGCCGGACGGCACAACTAATGAGTCTTCATAAATCTTGAGTTGTGAGTTTTGACTAATGTTATTGGTTATTCGTTATTGGTTATTAGCAACCCCAAGCGAGTAACAAATAACAGATAACAAATAACAAATAACTAATGACTGTCAACGAATTATTGATTCTGGGTGCCGCCGGACTTTTTGCCGGAATTCTAGCTGGATTTTTGGGTATTGGTGGCGGTACTGTCTTGGTGCCTTTGTTGGTGGCTCTTAAGTATGCTCCGGTGCAAGCGGTTGCTACTAGCAGTTTGTCGATCGTGATTACAGCTCTTTCTGGCAGCATCCAAAATTGGCGGATGGGCTACCTCAGCTTGAGCCAAGTCGCAGGGATCGGATTTCCCGCCGTGATCACCGCACAAATCGGCGTTTATTTGACGGGAATATTTCCGCCTTATTTGCTGTTAGTTACTTTCGGGATGTTGCTGTGGCTGAATATTTATTTGGTAGAAGTCCGCAAGCGCTTGACTGCTAGCAATTTAGCAGCAGAGATAGAAGGGCAAAATTCTCAATTACCCGATCGCCCAAAGGTGTCAGTCAATCCAACTGTGGCGCGAATTGCCACCGGCAGTGCTGCTGGTTTGTTAGCGGGTTTGTTCGGGGTGGGTGGAGGCGTGATTATGGTTCCGTTGCAAATTTTGCTGTTAGGAGAAAGCATTAAAACAGCCATTCAAACGAGTTTGGGTGTTATCGTCATCACCGCAATTTCAGCGACGGCGGGCCACGCGGCGCGCGGGAATGTATTGTGGGTTGTAGGTTTGATTTTGGGCGCTGGGGGTTTGTTGGGAGCGCAAATTAGCACCCGGTTTTTGCCGAAACTGTCCGAGCGCACTGTTAGTTTGGCTTTTCGATCGTTCTTGGCCATCTTGTCGATTTATATTTTCTGGCAAGCTTGGCAAAAGTTTCGTTATTAATTATTTGTTATTTGTTATTTTTGAGGGTTAGATAGTCTCCGCTATCAGACTATAAAATTAGTTGGCAGTCAGGACTAAAGTCCTCAGGATTCAAAGACTAAAGTCCTCACTGCCAACATTTTTTCTTCTTAGTAATTGAGCGGATCTGAGATTATTTGCGATCGGTTATTGGCAGCAAAGCCACAAAACAAGGCAAATAACAAACAACCAATAACCAATAACAACTGACTACTGACTTAGTTTCTTGACGGCGCGAGTCAGGCGCTGCAAATAAGGCTTGACAATTTCTTGATTTTGCCGTTGCAACTCGGAAACTTGCTGCTGCAAATGCTGAATCTCGGTTTGCAGCGTCGCTGTGTCTATTGTCGGTCGATCGAGCAAATCTTGCAATTGCTTCAGAGAACCTTGGATTAGATCCAAGTCTACTTCGTTCGATCGCTCCTGCAACTGAGCCGTAATAGTTCTCACCTCAGTTAACCTTTCATCCATCAACAAAAATCGGACGTTGACATTTTCCCAATCATGCTCTCTGAGGGCGCTATTTTCCAGAATGCGCAGTTTTTGTTGCAAATCGGACAGGATGGTGTAGAGTTCCTGAGAATCGGCAGGAAGCGCCTGTGCTTGGCGTTCCAGAGATGCTACGGCACCTTGTAAGTCTGCCATAACGCCAGATTCCAAGCCGAGCAGTTTTTGTTTCAAGTCAGAGACGGTGGTATCGAGTTGGGCCAATTCTCCAGGTAGCCTCTGAACTTGCTGCGATCGACCTTCTACTGCCGCCTGTACCTCTGCGATCGCAGAATTTGCCTTTTGCTGCATTTTTTGCTCGAAACGCTGGCGATTGGCGAGATTCAGCGATACTGCTGCGGTTAGCGGGGCGGCCGCGTAGAGAAATTGGCCCGACAATCCCGCAGCAATAGTACCAATCGCTGAACCCGCAACAGAGGCATATTCTGCCAATTCTAGCCAATCCTGCTGGTTTGGGGAAATTCTCAAAGCTGGAAATGATGCGTCTTCGATCTTCTGCATAGCCTTTTAGTCGTAGTCTAATAGATTGCGATACCGACATGATAAAGCGATCGGCAAATAAGTCAGAGCTATTTGTCAAAATTTCAGAATTGTGATATTTCTATATGCCGAATGCCGAAAGGCTTGAGAACGGCCAGTCTCAGGTAAAATTCAGAATAAGCCTTTCGCCTATAAAGTTAACCGATAACCGTTAACCGCCGTCTGTCAGGAGGATACAGAAAATGGGTCTCAAAATTATTGAAAGCTACGATAGCAGTTTTGTCCTCGAACCGGATGCTAAAGCTGTACTGTTCGGTTTGTTAACAGGTGACAGCTTTCTCCAACAAGTAGCGCTGCAATTGCAGTGTTCGCGCATGGAGTTTGCCGAGTTACTTTTTCAACCAGTCCCTTACAGCAGCGAGACGCCGAAGGGAATGCCTGCGGAATTTGAAAAGTATCACGAATCGATCGATTTTGCGATCGTCCATGTCCCCCCTAATTTTATGTTTCAAGCCAAAATATTTAAACCCAGCCGCCTCTGTGCCGTTTATCGCCTGTTCAATAATTAGTCAGTTGTCAGTTGTCAGTTGTCAGTTGTCAGTTGTCAATTGTCAATTGTCAATTGTCAGTTGTCAGTAGTGATAGTGCTGTCCCCGAAGAGCGAACGTCCAACGTCCAACGTCCAACGTCAGTAGTCAGTAGTCAGTTGTCATTAGTCCTCGAAGAGCGAACGTCCAACGTCAGTTGTCATCAGGAAGAAAGAAATAAAGAAATAAATAATAAGAAGGAATACATACACACCAAGTTTTTTAACTATCGTTGTTTCACCTTCAATTAGGTGGATTTAGTTAAAAATCGGGAAACCATCAGCAAAAATCAACATCGACAATTCAAACAAACAATGACAGAAGACATTCAACCTCTCGCCAGTTTAGAATTCATTCCATACCTTGACTCCGAGGGGAAATTGCCCGAATTTGTGCAAGCAAAAATCGGCGTTTATGCGATTTTTGACAACGACAAAGTGCTGCAATTTGTCGGCTATTCTCGCGATACTTACCTCAGCCTCAAGCAGCATTTAGTACGCCAAACCGAACATTGCTACTGGCTAAAAGTCCAAACTATCGAGAAGCCCAGCCGCACTATACTAGAAAGCATCCGAGAAAGTTGGATTGCCGAAAACGGTGCGCAGCCCCAAGGAAACGGTGCCGATGCTGCCAAGTGGAACGATCCCATCGATACCAAAACTGTGATGACTGCGCAAGAAATAGCAAATTATGAAGGTATCGTCGCCGATGAACTTGCCAAAGATAAATTGTTAAAAAATGTAGCGCGGCGCGTGGAAAATGAAATTTTATCGCTGCTCAAAGCTCGCGGTGTAACTGAAGAAATTCGGTTTAATCCCAAACTGAAAACTAGCGGCTTGCTGGATTTAAAGTAACTGCGATATCGGGTTAATTCTCACAATCAACCTCTATTTTTAGTGAAGACTTCAGTCCTCTCTCTAAAAAAGACTGAGGACTAAAGTCCGAACGATCAAACCTTAACTTACCGTTTGATCGTTCGGACTTCAGTCCTCTCTCTAAAAACTAAAGTCCTCACTACCAACTTATAACATTTTTAAGATGTATAGCAACCGCCACAGCGGGAGCAGACATAAATAATATCAATTCCGGTTGCATCGTCAGGTGATTTAACCGCTATTGAAGCTCTTAACGCAGAGGAAGAGAAGAGAGAGGGGTGCATCTGGTTTTTGAAGCCTGAAGAAGCATGACCGCATATAAGTTATTA
>NZ_JAUBOJ010000373.1:0-7354 GCF_036700185.1 Microcoleus sp. BM001215392
AATCAGATATTTACTACCGAAATGCTATAGCCCATACGAGTATATTTGCTTGCGCCCTGATGCACCCGTAGCGGTTCTGCGAAAGATCGGGTATTCGCCAATTAATTAACAATTACAAAATCCCCGAATCCTGGAATCTCCAAATTGCCCAATCAGATCGTATCCGGTGGATTGGCCACAATAAGTAAGGTTCGGAACGCACGTGCGTTCCATTTTTGTTATAGAAACCATTTGAAATCTATTCTGCGTCAATCTCAGAAACCGGGTCGATCTCTATATTTCTCGTTACCCAACCAAAAACTCGTAGAAACCCGGTTTCTCGCCATGAGCGTAAGTCTCAGAAACAGGTTTTTCTCTATGTTTCTCGTCACCAAACCCAAAAACTCAAAAAGGTCAAATGGATTCTAACTAAACCCAATTGCATTATAATTCAATACGGTTCACTTAACATATTTATCCCCCGTAGATCCCCCTAAATCCCCCTTAAGAAGGGGGACTTTGAGAGCATTCTTGTCCCCCCCTTTTTTAAGGGGGGTTAGGGGGGATCGTCTTAACTAAACCCAATTGCATTATAATTTGTCTTTGACAGGCAAAACGATCGCAAATTCAGTACCAACTCCCGGCTCTGCATTTACATCAATAGTGCCGCCATGTTTTTCTACCACAATCTGACGGACAATTGCCAACCCCAATCCCGTGCCTTTCCCGACACCCTTCGTAGTGAACAAATGGTCAAATATCTGCTTTTTAACTTTCTCTGTCATCCCAGTGCCGTTATCAGCAATTGTAATTTTAATCTGCCCAGTTGAGAGTTGTTCGGTGCCGATCGTGATGCAGTTGGGATTGGCAGCAATTTCCTCAAAACTGCGTCCTTGATTTGACTCTTCTAGGGCATCGATCGCATTAGCAAGCAGGTTCATAAAAACTTGATTTAATTGACCGGGAAAACATTCGATTTTAGGGAGATTGGCGTATTTAGCCATCACTTCGATCTGCGGGCGGTGTTGGTTGGGTTTGAGGCGGTGTTTCAAAATTAAAATAGCGCTATCAATGCCCTGGTGAATATTAAAAGGAACTTTGTAGTCTTTGTCGCCTCGGGAGAAAGTGCGCAAACTCGTGCTGATGCTGGAAATGCGATCGCACCCGACTTGCATCGAATCAATCATTTTTGGTAAATCTTCCAAGAGATAATCAATGTCTATCTGTTCTGCGTGGTCGGAAATTTCCGATTTCGGTGCATCGGAGCGATATAATTCTAAGTGTTCGATCATATCCCGAAAACTCCTTTTAGCTTCATTTAAATTTCCCGAAACAAACCCAATCGGATTGTTGATTTCGTGAGCAACTCCGGCGACCAAATTGCCCAAAGCCGACATTTTTTCGTTTTGTACGAGCTGTAACTGTGCTTGCTGTAAATCTTTTAAAGTTTGTTCTAGGCGCTGATTTTGCTCTTGCAAAAGTTCTTCCGATCGCTTGCGCTCCGTGGCATCAACGCCCAAACCAATAATCGCGATCGTCTCGCCCTCTAAATTTTTTAATTGCACTTTTGTGATTTCTAAATAGTGTTCTTCTCCATCAACTAATGTGAGAATTTCGCTGGAGTGATGCGGTGAATCTTGGGCAAGGCAGGCGGCATCTGAAGCAAGACAGCCGGCTGCATTGTCCCCCAGTATTTCTTTATAATGATCTACAGCTAGAAAATCGCTCATTGGCACGCCGATATCTTGACAAAAGGTATTGTTAAAAAAATGTACTTTACCGCTGGGACTAACCATCCAAATCCAAATCGGAGCTACATCAAGAATCGCTTGCAGCATTTGTTTCTGCTCGGCAAGCTGAGATTTTGTACGGCTAAATTTTGTGAGTGCCATCTGTAATTGTTGGCTGTAATCATAAGATTTTTGATAGAGCAGAGCATTTTGCAAACTGATGGCTGCTTGGGAACACAGGAGATTGACAAATTGCAACTTATCCAGTGTAAAAATTCCTGCTGTTAACCGATTTTCTAGATACAAAATCCCGGTTAATTTGCCTCGATCGAGAATCGGCCAACACAACAGGCTCTGCGGTTTGTAGGTGAGGATGTAAGAGTCGGTTTCCCAATCACATTCTTGAGCGATATCCCCCACGATCGCAGGTTTCAACAAGTTTTTAACGCAATCAACAATTTTGAGGGGCAGGATATCGCTGTTTCCATCGAGTGTTGCGGATGGTAAGCCGATCGCGCGATCGACTCCCAAATTGTCGATCGCGCTTACAGCAGCAATTTCCCATTGATTGTTGTTTGGCAAAATCAGCACTGCTTTGTCAGCGCCTGTATTCGCCAGCGCCAGTTGGATCAGTTTTGCAATCAGGCGATCGATTTGTATTTCGCTAGACAGCGCTTGACAAGCTGTTAGCTGATTTGAAAAACCTTCAAAATCTGAGATGATAGCGGACACAGACGGATGACTAAATGAATACAGAGATTCATTGTTTTCGGCAGTTACCGGCAAACTTGCTAAGCAATTTGCCACCTTTTTTAGAGGTGACAAAATTGCTGATAACAATTGAGGATAGTATTTTTCTAATTCATCAACTTTTGCTTGTTTTTTACAGCGAAGATAGCAATCATAGGCATCTGTCATGTATAGTCTGGCAATCTTTTCTCTTCCTAATGACAGGTAAAACTTGGCAGCAAGTTCGCAAGCAAGAGCTTCTTCATCCAAATATGCGTTAGCTTTAGCTCCAGCAATAGCTCGATCGTAAAGTTCCATAGCTTCCGCTTTTTTTCCCAAAACTCGCAGCCATTCTGCCTCAACTAGCTCGAACTTGTGCTGGTAATCGATCGGGGTAAAGTACGCGCATTGTTTGAGTTTTTTGCGACTGCTCCAAACGCGCTTGAGGATTTGTTTTCGCTGCATCGGTGCCGCACCTGTATAGATTGCCAAATGTGCCAGTGCATCGTGAAAGTTGTGTGTCATCGTTAGTAGCATTGCAAAACAATTTTCTCAGTGAATTTTGCCTGCATCCCCCTGTCGATATGCTTCTGTTCGCCTAGGGGCATTTATCGCATATCCCTTGCTTTTTTTGCTAAATTTGATATTAGTTAATTTCACCAGTTGTTCTCAATATAATTTTAAATATATTGATATTTTATATATCTGTGAATAACTAATCTCCGTTCAAGTTCGTCGAGAATGTTTGTTCGCTTCAGAACTATTTCGAGCGATGCAATTAACTGCTGAAACAATGCAACTCGATCGCATTGTTTCAGCAGAGCGTCGCGGCAATCCACGACAAGGGCCCAGGAGCATAGGAGCGGGCGTAGGGTTTTAGGCTGAGGACAGGAATTGTGCCGGGAATATCAAGATTTCTGACGGTGGCGCGCCGGTTGCGAAACTCTAAGAGCTTGCGGAGGGCGGGTTGTAAGTTTTTCTCGCTCGCGGCCCCGACAGCCGGTGGACAATCAATGTGCAATTGGGCGATCGGGTGCTCTCTAGGGAGTACCGCAGTCAAATTTAGTACATCTACTGTTGCATCCAAATCGTCTGAATTCAAGCTTGACATTGATTTGATAAAAGTTAGTGTATCTATCTTAGGGTATAAATGGCAAAATTTTATAGCTGTCAATCGAAAATTATACTTATTTGCTAAGCATCAACATTTTATACTGAATCGAGGGCTATAGCAGGTTATTACTTAAGTATATTTTGAGGATTTTAATATTAAACTGCTTAAATGAATCGAAAAACAGTAGCAACACGGCAGTATAGTGCTCTAACAAATACAATATTTAGTTAAGTAAATTTAATCTAGGTCGATCGGCAAAATTTTCGATACCGGAGGTAAAAATTATTACCTTAAAAAATCAAAATCAAATCTAGAGAAATTACAAAGAATCCGTCGTGAAACCAGCAGCACCGAAGTCCCAACCTAAAAAAGTGCCGGCTGTTTGATTGTGGTGAAACGGGCCCTGCACTCTACATCCGGGCTAATCAGCCCTATTGGGGGTTTGAAACCTACTGAAATATTAATATGCAGTCGTCTGGAGACGAATGCGAGCTACGAGACAGGGGTTTTTAACCCCTGTCAAATTCCAGCTTCCGGCTCTAGAAACAGCGTTATCTGAAATTAGTCGATCCTGTCTGCTGCTCTTTCTGCTGCTCGTTGAGTTTTGTCGATATCTCGATTCACTTTGGCGCGAACCTTGTCGGAGGTATCTTCAGCGCTGTATTTTACGTTGCGCGCTGCATTTTTGACATTTTCTTGACCTTTGGCGGTATTGTATTTCAGCGACTCAGTACCTTCTGCTACTCTTTCTTTTGCTCCCTCTGTCGCTTCTTTAACAATCTCTTTTGCTCCCTTCAAGCCTTCGCGAGTGTTTTCTTTAAGATTAGAAAAACCTTGTTTGGTTTTGTCGCCAAACTCATCGGCTTTGCGCTGAGCCGTGCGAGCATTTTGATTGAGCTTTTCGCCAATTTGGTCGAGTTTATCCGGGGCGTCGTCTGCTACCCGCCGTACATTTTCGCCCACATTGCTGCTAGATTTAGTTTCGATGCGCTGCTGCGCTTGCTCTTTAAGAAGCTGAGCTTTTGCTTCTGCTGCTTTAACGTTTTGGTCTCTGGGATCAGTATCGCTGTATTGATTTTGGCCGCCTTTGTATTCGGAAGTTACAGCCCCGGTCGGCACTTCTTGTCTAATTTTGTCGGAAGTTTTCACGGATGCTACATCAGCTCGGTTGCAGGCCGTGCTCACAAATACTAAAATCCCGGCGAGAAACACTGTTAAAATTTGTACAGCTCGAATTTTTTTCAGAAATGCAGTTAGTCTGTTCATAAAAATGTTCCTTTCTATTGCGATCAGTTCAAATGTCTGATGGTTCTGTAGATGGCTACTACGAGTTAGTTAGACATTTAAACACTTTTTTAAGTATATGAATAGAAAGAGGAGTTTTTTATCTATCTGAAGTTACATTCCTCAAGTTGTAGCAAATCTAGCAGCGTTCAAGGCTTTACTTGCTTCTGCTAAGCTGGTACACAAGCCGCCTGAGATCGAGTTCAAAAGAAGGATTTAAAAAGCAGAAATCCACAATCCCCAAATTTATAATAATTGTTGTATGCCGCTCGCAGCACCCGGTAAGGATGCAGCGCCTTGCAGTTTCCCTGCTTGGGTGATGGTTTGCGGATGGTAGGTGCTGCGTTGAAAAAAAATTAATTGGGAGAGAAAAAAAAACCTTCCGGTCAGGAACCAGGAAGGAAGGGAATGTATGATCTCAAGTACAACAAGGTCTTTAATCCTAATTGTCGCCGCACGTTGCGATCGCCCACATCTGTCTAACGGCTGAAAGTATCTGCACGGTTACTAATCATTTTGAATCGCTGTTTTGAGACTTTTGCAGAATTCGCCGATCGCTTCTAAGCCGTCTTCTGGAGTGCCTTGAGCCAACCGTTTGACAAAAGCACTGCCAACAATTGCAGCGTCTGCACCCCATTCTTTCACTTGGCGAGCTTGTTCGGGTTTGGAGATACCAAACCCGACGCCGATGGGTTTGTCGGTGATGCTGCGGATTTCTTGGAGTAATTCTTTTGCTCGCGTGTCTAAGCCTTCGCGCACTCCCGTCACCCCCGTCACGCTGACTAAGTAAATAAATCCCTGAGACTGGCGGGCGATCGCTTCTATGCGGCTTTTAGGACTTGTGGGAGCCACTAACAATGTTAGTTCTATCCCTAATCTATTGGCAGGTTGGATGAGGCTGTCAGCTTCTTCTAAGGGCAAATCCGGTACAACCAATCCTTTAACTCCAGCACTTTTGATTTGCTGCAAAAAGGTTTCGATTCCTCTGTACAAAATCGGGTTGTAGTATGCGAACAGAATTATGGGCGATCGCAAATTCGGACTCACTTTTGCCACCATTTCCAGCACCGGATCTAGTCGCGTTCCCCGCTGTAGGGCCCTCGTAGCTGCTGCTTGAATCACCGGCCCGTCAGCTAGCGGATCGGAATAGGGAACGCCAAGCTCGATCGCATCTGCACCATTATCATCCAAAACTTGCAGTGCTTTAGCCGTTGTCTCCAAATCTGGATCGCCCGCAGTAATAAAAGGAATCAATGCACATTGGTTGCTTTTGCGCAACGTTTCAAAACAATTAGAAATACTCATTAGGCAGTTGGCAGTTGGTTGTTGGCAGTTGGTTGTTGGCAGTTGGTTGTTGGCAGTTGGTATTAGCTAATAACAACTAATATCACGTCCGATCGATTAACCATAATATCCGGGTCGGGGCGGGTTTTTGAGATTGTCAATTATTGGCAGGTATTGTTGGCTCACGGGCCCCTACAAAAATCGCGGTCGCTCGACCGGACATGATATAACCACTAACAACTAACCACTGACAACTAACCACTGACTAACTATCTTTTTCCTGCTCAATTTCGGCTTGAAGTTTGGCTAATTCTTCAGGAGTGAGTGCATCAAGCTGCTTCTGCAACACAGCATCTTTGTACTCTTTCAGTTGCTGGCTGTACGTCATACCCTGAGTCAGGGCTCGAAATAAATAAGTCACCAGCCAGCCAACCAAGCCGACAACCAAAAATAGCTGACTCCAAATCCCTGCATTCATGCTGTCGAGTCCGGCAAATTGCAGCAGCAAGTAGGCCAGCCCACCTGCTGCAAAAAAGCCGATACTGATTCCAATTACATCAATACGTCGCATTTAGGCTTCTATCTGCCGCCGTTTGGGGCGAAAATTTAAAAAGGGAGCTAGGAGAAACATACCTGGAAAAAAGAAGAACATCAAGAAGTACATGAAGCCGCGCTCAAAAGAGGTGGCCACGTACCAACGACTGTTCAGGTAAGCGTAGGTGGCTGCGGGTACTACCAGGAGGTAGGTTCCTGCCAACACGGCGTAAAGGAGCAAGGTAATATACATGGATTTGCTTTATCTAAATAATAACAAGGTTAGTGGGGGCAAACGCTCCGCTAGCTGGTTAACTATTGTACTGCTTAGGGAGATGCAGCGCGACTTTTGAGAATTTTTCAATTAGGGGTTGCGCAAATTAGGGTTTTGCGTGTAGAATAAAAGGCTGTTGTTGTCAGTGAGTAAAAACCACAGCAGCTTGACGAAAGGGGGTGTGGCGGAATGGTAGACGCTACGGACTTAAAATCCGTTGACCCGAAACGGTCGTGTGGGTTCAAGTCCCTCCACCCCCATTAAATTTAAGCTGAGAAAGCGCGATCGAACCTTCCGGAGCAAACGAGTGTTGTCCTCGCGAGCGATCGAACAAAAACGACGGCGCTCCGCGCTATCTTACCCAATAGCAGGGGTTTGAAGCCCTTACTCAGGTCGGCAGATTGTGATAAGAACGGAGTTTAAATC
>NZ_JAUBOJ010000374.1:0-7298 GCF_036700185.1 Microcoleus sp. BM001215392
AACTCTGGGTATTAGTTGTAGAATCTAAATCAACAATCGCCTTTTCTGTTGCCCTACCCCAAGCCCTAACTTACTTGATGGCAAACCCCAACCCAGAATGCCCAGTCTATGGATTAATCACCAACGGTGACGAATTCCAATTTATTAAACTTTTAATCCAACCTAACCCTCAATACGATTTATCTAATATTTTCTCCTTGTTACTCCCCCATCGCAATCAACTTTATGACAGCATGAGAATCCTCAAACAAATTAGACAAATAATGATTCAAACCACTATGGAATAATATCAAACTCAGTAGATTTTATTTTTCATGAGTCAATCCAAAATCTAAAATCCAAAATCTAAAATCACCATGCCCCACCCCGACTCAGAAGCAGCCCTAGAACTCGAAACCATCGCCCTCTTTGAAAAACTCGGATACACCACAGCCAACTGCTACAGCGAATGGATTAGTGGCACCAGCAACTTAGGGCGAGAAACCAAAAGCGAAGTTGTCCTCATCTCCAAACTACAGCCAGCCCTAGAAAAACTCAATCCTCACCTCCCAAAACCAGCAATTAACCTCGCCATCGAACAACTGGTTCGCGACAGAAACGCCCTCACCCTCGCTAACGCCAACCGGGAAATTTACCATCTCCTCAAAGACAGAGTAACAGTCACCTACCGCAACGACGACGGCGAAGAAATCACCGAAAACGTCACCGTCATCGACTGGAAAAACCCCAGCAACAACGACTTTTTTCTCGCTTCCCAATTCTCGATAGTCGGCGAATTGTACACCCGCCGCCCCGATTTAATCGGCTTCATAAACGGCATTCCCCTGATTTTTATCGAACTCAAAGCCTCCAGAGAACGAGTCGAATTCGCCTATCAAAATAACTTCTGCGACTACCGAAAAGAAATCCCCCAATTATTTTGGTACAACAGCATCGTCATTCTCTCCAACGGAAGCATCAGCAAAATCGGTAGCCTCACCGCCACCTGGGAGTATTTCTCAGACTGGAAAAAAATCAACAACGAAGGCGAACAAGGCATCATCTCCCTGGAAACCATAATTCGCGGTACCTGCGACAAAACCAAACTCTTAGATATAGTTGAAAACTTCACCATATTTAGCGAAGAACAAGGCAATTTAATCAAACTCGTAGCTAAAAATCATCAATATCTCGGCGTGAATAATTGCCTGGAAGCGGTGCATAACCTGCGCGAAAATCAAGGCAAACTCGGCGTTTTTTGGCACACCCAAGGTAGCGGCAAAAGCTTCTCGATGCAGTTCTTTTCCCAGAAAATCCACCGCACAATTACTGGAAACTGGACATTTGTAATTATCACCGATCGCGACGACTTAGACAACCAAATCTACAAAAACTTTGCCAAAACCGGCGCAGTCACCGAATCCGAACAAAAAGTCCGCGCCCACAGCGGCGAACACCTCAAACAACTATTGACAGAAGACCACCGTTATGTATTCACATTGATTCAAAAATTCCGTACCCAAAAAGGCGAAATTTACCCCCAACTTTCCGATAGAAATGATGTAATTATCATCGCCGACGAAGCCCACCGTTCCCAATACGACAGCTACGCCGCCAACATGAGAACCGCATTACCCAACGCCGGATTTATCGGCTTCACCGGCACACCCTTACTCGTGGGAGAAGAAGCCACGCGGCGCGAATTTGGCGACTACATCAGCATCTACAACTTCCGCCAATCCATCGAAGACGGCGCAACAGTTCCCCTCTTCTATGAAAACCGCATCCCCAAACTCGAACTCACCAACAGCGAACTCAATGAAGAGATAGCCGATGCGATAGAATCAGCAGATTTAGATGAAGCCGAAGCAAATAAACTCGATCGCGAATTTGCGCGGGAATTACACCTGATCGCGCGAGAGGAACGCTTAGGCGAAATCGCCAAAGATATAGTCAGTCACTTTTTAGGGCGCGGCTACCAAGGTAAAGCAATGGTTGTCTCGATCGATCGCTTCACCGCTGTTAAAATGTATAACAAAGTCCAGCAGTATTGGCAACAGCAATTAACTGATTTACAAAACCAACTCATCACCGCCAACACCACCGAACACGAACACCTAACCGCCCAGATTCAATACATCACCGAAACCGACATGGCCGTCATCATTTCCTCCTCCCAAAATGAGGAAGAAATCTTTAACAAAAAAGGCTTAACCATCAAACCCCACCGCCAACGCCTCGCCAAGGAAAAACCGGGATTAGATGAGAAATTCAAAGATGCGAATAACCCACTGCGAATCGTCTTTGTCTGTGCGATGTGGATGACAGGATTTGACGCGCCCAGTTGTTCCACCATCTACCTCGACAAACCAATGCGAAACCACACCCTGATGCAAACCATCGCCAGGGCGAATCGCGTATTTGGGGATAAAGTCAACGGGCTGATTGTGGACTATATCGGCGTTTTCCGCGACTTGCAAAAAGCCCTAGCGATTTACGGTTCCGCCTCCGGTGGTGATGTCTCAGAAGGCGACACGCCCGTACAATCGAAAGCCGCCTTAGTCGATGAATTGAGAAGTGCGATCGATCTTACCCTACAATTCTGCACCGAACGTGGCATCAATTTCGACCAAATCCAAACCGCCACCGAAGCTTTCGCCCTTACCAAGCTATGGAATGATGCTGTCGAAGCCATTCTCATCAACGACGATTCCAAGCAGCGATATCTTACCCTAACTCAGAACGTTAACAAACTCTATAAAGCGATTCTCCCAGATCCAGCAGCCGTTGATTTTAATCCAACTTTATATGCTTTTGCTGAAATTACCAAGCGCATCAAACAGCTAACTCCCCACGCAGACATTGCCGAAATCAAAACCGCTATTGAGGAAATTCTGGACAAATCCATCGGTACTTCAAATTATATCATCCCCGCATCAAATCAACAAATCGATCTCAGCAAAATAGACTTTGAAGCCCTCAAATCCCAGTTTGCATCCGGCTACAAACACACTGAAGCCGAGAAACTAAAAGGCATAATTAGCAGCCAACTAACCCAAATGCTGCGCCTCAACAAAAGCCGGATGAATTACCTCGATAAGTTCCAGCAAATGATTGATGAATACAATGCTGGTTCTTGCAGTGTGGAAACATTATTTACCGAGTTAGTGGAGTTTGCCCAGGAACTCAACGTTGAGGATAAACGTGCGATATGCGAGAATTTATCAGAGGAAGAACTGGCGATTTTTGATTTGTTGACCAAACCAGATATCAGTTTAACCGAAAAGGAAAAACTGGAAGTTAAGAAAGTAGCTGTTGAGCTGTTAGAAACTCTCAAGCGAGAGAAACTGGTGCTGGATTGGCGCAGGCGACAGCAAACCAAGGCAGCAGTTAAAGTGGCGATCGAGCAAATTTTAGATAGACTGCCAGAAAGCTATTTAACGGAAGTATACCAGCGCAAATGTCAAGAGATTTACCAGCACGTTTACGAATCTTATTCTGAGGCCGGACGCAGTATTTATACTACCGCAGCCTGAAGCTGGATTGCCAGCCACCCACATCATCCATACTTTCCTATAGGAAACTAGAGAAGGACTTTTAGCAAATATTTAGCTGACATCAAGTGATTCGGTGAGGATGCGAATATCTTGCTTCGATTCAAGCATCTGCAAAGGGCGATCGCTTTTCGATTTTCACATTTCAACCTCAAATCCAAATCATAGCAGGTTTGAGCGATTAGTATTGCAGGTCGCAATAACTAAAGTTGGTTACGCAGTTCAGAAAAACAAGCTTCTATTTCCTCCCATGTTGGATAATTGCCATAGCATAAATTTTGGCACTGCTGCTGATATTCCCTAGCGATAGATTGGCGCAATCCTCCTACGGGAAATAGGGCAATGCTGTTAGAAAATGCTAGGTTTTCAGGCGGGTCATATTGTTGTGGGAATTCTTGCTGGCTGAGGAAAGCGCTGTCTTGTTTGATGTCGCTATATTCTCCACTACCTAACATTTGCTGAACTTCCGGTGTCTGCGCTAAACAAAAAAGATCGTAATAATGGCGAGTTGCTGTTCCTAAAGGAACTTCTTCGCGTTGGTATTGCCTTAATTTGGCATGAATGGCAAAGAGTTTTTCTACAAAAGTGCGCCGAAAATGGAGCAAAGTCATCGGAAAAGGCGATTCATCTTCAGCATTAAGACTATCGTTAATTTCGCAGAGAAATTCAGCCAGATAGGACGACAGCGAGACTGTTTGCAACGGATAAGTACCGCTGCGAGTTCCCATCTCTAGAAACAGACGCGAGCTAATTGTCCCCATCCCAGCAAATTGTTGAGGGTAGTTAAAATAGCTGTGCCGATAGATGCCTCGCTTGGATTGAGATTGGTTTAATGTTAATCTTGGATGCTGGCTGACGGCGGTTTCTATTGCTTTTAACTCTTTGTCAGCTCGACTTTCCCCGTATCGTGGGATAAACGCATCTTTGTTCAAAAATAAGTCAATATCTTCGGAGAAGCGTTCGATGAGCTTCCATCCTTTTGAAAGGCTGGTTCCTCCTTTAAAAATAACTTGATTTTGCCACTGATTCGCTACTATTCGCAGCGCTTCAGTGACATAGTAATCTTTTTCGATGAATGCTTCGGTAAGACTGAGGTTGGCAAAGTGTTCTCTGGCCGCCAGGATAGCATCTCGAAAATCGGGAGATTCACAAAGTTTCATTTTGCTTGCCATTCATGAGCATAACAAAGGTTCCTCAAAATCCCAAAATCAAACCGAGAAATCGGGTTTAAGTTTTGGCGAAGTTGTTGGAGTTGCTGACGGCTTTTACCTAGTTCTTGACCAATTGCCCCTAGCATTGCTCGCACGCGAGGAGGTTCGGCATCTGCTACAACTATTAAGTGTTCAAAGCTCACGCCCTCACTAAAGCACTCTAGCAGGCGTTGCTTAGTTTGCTCAGGTGATAATTCGCTCAGCTTTGCTCTCGACCTCAACAAATCCAGCAACGCCGCTTCTGTGTTAGACAGATGTTTCCATGTTTCAGGCCTGCGGGTGTGAACTTTCGCCCGATCGCCGATAATGGTGCGTGGAACGCTATTCGCTGAGGTAGCAAACTCACTTTGTATTGCATTCTGAGTGCTGAAGCCCAAGAAGTTAGCAGCGCTAAGTCCTGCCGGCTGCAAAGTTTGAGGCATTGACAATTTTTGAATCTCACTTTGAGAGGGGCGGCTGCTACCAAAGCGCGTTTGGCGCGATCGATAATAAAGTCCCTTACTGACTCGTTCTAGTGTTCCTGTTTTTACCATGCGGGAGAGGGTTTTGCTGACCGCAGTTGGCGGTAGTCCAGAAAAGTCAGATAGCCGCCAGTAACCTTCTCCCTGTTGCTCTATTTGCCGGTGAATCAGCGCGGAGGTATTAACTCGAATCGGTTTCATGGCTTGAATCCAATATTTACCCTCATTTGTATTATTCTTCGAGCTGCGCGTGATGTCAAGTTTTTTTGCAAAAAAACTTGACAAATTAAGCAAAGGCTGTGTCATACCTCTCTTCTGTCACTCTCCGAAAACAAAAATCAAAAGCAATGTTTAAAACTCTTACTGGAATATCTCGTTTCCGCGCTTCGGTGAAGTACATACATCAACCTAGTTATTTCCCGTATTTGCGAATCGGTTGATGCCGAAAAATCGCCCCGATTACTCAAGTTTTATTCACTGGCTGAATCTTTCTCAGCATGGAAGCGATCCAATTACCATGCTAGCCCGCAGCGGTGGGCGGTGAGAAACAGACACACTCACTGTTTTTCCTATTCCTGAGCCAGATTCTGACGGGCGGTATCGCTTCCATTTTTTCTCGCATGGGTTGCGATATTTGCCACCCTATGCAATTGAGCGAATTAACCGCTTAGAGTCTGGAGAAAAGTTGTGGTTGGCTCAGGAATTTCAAAACTTCTATGATTCTAAAGCATTGATTTTAAATACAGAAGACCAGCAGATCGTCGGCTATTGTCCGCGATATTTGAATAGTGAGATTTTTGAACTTCTATCATCATTTGCCAGTATAATTGGTATATTGCCAATATCTTAGCTAAAAAAATTATCGATTGGCTTATAAACAATTATGCCAACTTCAACGATCAATGTTCAACTCAAAGAAATTGTCGCCCAAACCCGCCAGGGATTAGAAAATCTTTATGGTGAACAGTTAATCCGAATCATTCTCTATGGTTCCCAAGCCAGAGGTGATGCTAGACCGGACTCCGATATTGATATATTAATCCTTCTCAAAGAACCCTTCAATTACTCCCAAGAAAGCGAGCATATTTCTGTTTTGATTGCCGATATATGCTTAGAACATACCGTCGTGATTAGCTGTATGTTTGCCACACTTCAGAAGTACCAAGAGTATGAAAGCGGTTTCTTTCGCAATATCCGTCGCGAAGGAGCCCCAATATGAACCCAGAGCAACAAAGGTTACTTGATAAAGCTGATAGAACTTTGCAGGCTGCACGGGTTTTATGTCAATACGGTTTACTTAACGCTTTTTGATGAATTTCATCTGACGATTTTCTGGCAATACAGGCATTTTTGGCAAGTCAGATTTTTCTTAAGTCAACCGTATTGGGTTTTATGTGACCAAGGCTTTTTTGATTTTGCCGCTTCCCGCGCTTATTATGTGATGTTTTACACAGTCACTGCATTTTTAGAGTCAGAGAAATTATCTTATTCTCGCCACTCCGCTGTCATCGCCGGTTTCGGTCAAAAATTTGCTCGTTCGGGGCGGGTTCCGGTGCAGTTCCATCGTTACCTAATAGATGCCCAAAAAACTCGATTAGAAGCTGACTATAACGCTGATATACAAATCTCACAAACAGACGCAGTGCAAACAATAGATCGGGCAGAAGAAATGCTCAACTTTGCTTTGGCAAATATTGATTCTATTCCTCCATCCTCTCCTTGATTCAGGAGATAGCCTGCTTTCCACTCCTGCACCCCCCAACTATAGTTGTGAGGCACTCAATCAAGTTTGTGTCTGTTCTCAATCTGTTCTAAATACTGCAATTCAGTGGGAGTAAGAGTAGTTGCTCTTTCTAATAAGTTCAGGATTTCTACTTCAAACGGATCTAGATTTCCTAATTTGTGAAGTCTGTCAGTGCGATCGCAAATTTCTTGAAGTCCCGGTTGATTGTCTAACGGCACAGCAGTGAGAGCCGAGTGTTTGAAGGTGTATGACTGCATGGTAATGGTAGGGATGTGTCGCATCCACACAGTGGCAGTTTTCTCCCCGACTGACTGAATGCGGCCTAACCTGCCGTTAACATCTTCGCGAT
>NZ_JAUBOJ010000375.1:0-7270 GCF_036700185.1 Microcoleus sp. BM001215392
GATAAACGCAGATAATTTTAGGGTGTTTTCCGATTTTTGCAATTCAAGTCTAATCGAGATGCTGTTGGAAGATGATAATCCAGCTTTCAATCCAGAGTTTGTTGGTACTCAGCAAATTGTAGTTGCGTAGAAGATATTTGCATCACTTGCCAAACAGTCGTATGATGACTCATCATTATATTGATGATTGTTTTATTCTTGTCACTCAGCTAATATGCGATCGCTCTTCTTGACTCTAGCTCTCATGTGTTTCGCCACCCCCGCTGTTGCCACAACCTGCGAAGAAAGCTTCCAAAAAAAGGGAGACTTTTTCAATGGTGCCGCCTTTTCGGCGCGCGTTCAGGTTGAGGGGTTATCCGTAGAGAAAGCATTTTCCCAATTGCGACCCATCTTAGCCCGCGAGAGCATCAGAACTATCAGCACCGATGTCAGTACAGGTGTTATGAAAGCGGAAAATCCCGCCACAGCATTTCAACGGGCTTTGCCGATCGATGTTTTTGCCTCAGCCGACGGAAATCTATTAACTGTCGAGATGATTTTTACTCTTCCCAGCGGCGTGACGGCAAGTAGGGACACCGTGAAGGGATACTTGTGTGGTGCGCTAAATCAATTGTTGCCCAAAAATAAGTAATTTCTAGTCCGATCGAGATTTTTGTGCAGCCCCAAGAGATTGTTCGCATCTTAGAAAATCTTGGGGTTTTAGAGGTTCGTCTTTGATACTCAAATCCCACAATCTCAAACCCACGGATCGAGCTTAAATTCTGCCTCTAAAAAATCAATAAAACAAGTTATTTTTGCCGGATAAAAACGGCTGCGACGATATACCCCATTAATTGGTAACGGAGTCGGCTGATAATCCTCCAACACAACCTTAATATCGCCCCGGTAAATCTCATCACCAAACATCCAGACAGGCGCTACCGCAATGCCCAAACCCGATAACACAGCGGCTCGAATCGCCACAGAACTATTAGTTTGAAAACAGCCCCCAACCCGCACCTTAATAGTACCATCTGTTCCTTGAAAATGCCACTCATTCCCCGTTGATAAATGGGTATAGATAATACAATCATGATGCACTAAATCATCCGGTTTTTTGGGTTCTCCCGCTTGCTCAAAATAGCCTGTTGTTGCGACTGTGACGCGGCGAGTCGTGCCGATGGGATGGCTAATCAAGGAACTATCCAGACGATTACCAATGCGGATCAAAAGGTCTAAGCCATCCTCTACAATGTCCACAAAACGATCGGTCATCATCAGATCGATCTTGACATCGGGATAGCGTTTCATAAAGGCTTTTAAACGGGGGACAATCTGCATTTCCCCAAACAGCACGGGAGAGCCTAATCGTAAAATGCCTGTCGCCCGTTCTTTTTCTGTTAAACTGGCCTCCGCTTCAGCGATTGTTTCCAAAATTTGCTGACAGTATTGATAGTATTTTTTTCCCTCCTCGGTCAAACTCAAATTGGTAGTAGAACGAGTGATTAATTGTACCCCCAGATATTTTTCCAGAGCGGCGATTTGCTTGCTAATTGTCGGTTGCGTCGTCTGTTGTTCCCGCGCTACCGCCGAAAAACTCTTCATTTCGATCGCCCGAACGAAAGTCTGCATACAGGCAATTCGATCCATACAGTACCTATTCCAAAATGGCATATAACATATTCTATTATGCCTCCTTCTCAAACAAATTGAAATAGATGATGATATTCGCATCAACCATTCTCACCAAAAAACGAAAATGTTCAAACTCAAATCCCTCAGTCCTCTGTTCGCCACCCTCGCTATTGCTAGCGCTATCAGTGCGGGAGATATAGCTGTACATAGCTTTTTGCCAAAATTTCAAAATACGGCAATAGCAGCCCCGGAAATAACGGTTCAGGAAAAGATCCAGATTATTACTAAAAGTAAAGGACAAGTTGGTAGTGGCGACCAATTGCGACGATTTTTCTATGGTGATTTATTACCCTTAGGAGTACAACCTGGTGGGGCTGGCATGGTGGTCAATCTCTACAACAAGGCCAACAATGTTACCTTCTCTTACTGTTCTACCTATGATGTCGTTGTCGCTGTGAAACAAGGGAGAGTAGCAAGTTTTCCCGCCGCTGAAGTGAAGTAATTTGCCTGTTCCCTTGCTGAGTGTAAGTAAGGGAAAATTCCCGATATATAATTGAATGGATATTTAACATGGAACTTCAAGACTTCTTTGCATTGTTACATCCGGCGATCGCCATTATTGCAGTTTTTCCCTTAATCGGCATTGTGGTGAATCGCGCCCTACTCACCCGTCAACGCCGCCTGCAAGTTGCCGGTGGCGAAAAAAGTAAAATTCCGCCAGTAGTAGGTTCCGAACACGTAGCAATCGGTAGTTGGTTGAGTGGCTCAGTTGTAGGCGTTGCTCTACTGGGAATGGCTTATCCCATTTTTTCAAAAATGCTCAGTAACGACATTATTACGAAAGAACCCTTTCGAGTCTTTTTTGTCATCGCCATTTTCCTGTTAACCATTGGTTCTTTCGCGCTACTATTTAAGGCAAAAGTTAAACTGTGGCGAGGCATTTTTGCCACTTTAACTGGAATGGGATTGGTTGTTTTAGGATTTCAACCCGAAATTTATCGTCGAGATAATGAATGGTTTGTTTCCCATTATTACTACGGCATGACAGCGGCTTTATTGATGATTTTTTCACTGGTAATTATCCAAAATATTTATCAGGACAAACAAAATCGCTGGCGTACCGTTCATATCATTCTCAATTGTTTTGCTCTGCTGCTATTTATCGGTCAGGGAATGACTGGTGCAAGGGATTTATTAGAGATTCCCCTCCATTGGCAATCACAATATATTTATCAATGTGATTTCACCAACAAAACTTGTCCTAAACCCAAATAAAACGGTGATTTGAAAATGATGAAATCCAGAATTTTTGCCCTAGAATCTCATGCTCGTTTCTCCGATCGAGCCGCTACGGTGACAGAAATTATTGAAACTAAAAATTCTAGCATCGCTATTTGGGGAGTCAAGCCCGGGCAAATTGTGCAAGCTCATTTTCATCCCGACGGACAAGATACTTGGGTGATGCTCCGAGGCACTTTGACATATTATTTAGGCAATGGTCAAAGCCAAAGCTTGAAGGCTGGTGAAGTTGCCATCGCCGACCAAAATCAGATTCATGGGGCAGTGAATGACTGTAGTGAAGATGCTGTGTTTGTCTCCATTTATTCTGCTCCCCAAATTGGTTACGAACAGGCATCACCTTAAGCTAAGTATACCAGTTGACAGTTGACAGTTACATAGTACGGGAATCAAACCAAATAAAATTATGAAGATTGTTAATGGAGTCCATAAATTTTTAATGGGACTTCCCAGCAGCATATATCTTGGGATTGCTGTTTTGATTTTTGCGAGTTCTAATTCCATAACTCGTAAAATCGTTGAAATTGGACAATCTCATGCTATAAATGGCAGAAATCCTATCTCACTCTGTAATGTCTTATTTGTGGGTAATATTTGTGCTTTGGGGTTAATGACTGTAATTTTTTATCGAGACTGGAACCCGAATACTCTGAAATCTTTGACTCGTAAAGATTGGATTAGTTTAACCATTACAGGTCTTTTATCGGGGGCGATCGCTCCAGCGTTAGTTTTTAGTGCCCTGGGACAGACAAATATTACAAATATCGTGTTAATTGGGCGTATCGAACCAATTTTAACCCTGGGGTTGGGCGTTTGGCTGTTGGGTTCGCGGGTCAATTCGTGGTCAATTGCAGGGTCTCTGAGCTCCTTTGCTGGGGTGATAGTGACTGCTTTTTTAGGCAGTTCAGGGCCGATGATGACGATGGCTGGATTTCAAATTGGAACCGGAGAAATTTTTGTGGCGATCGCAGCGATCATTGGTTCCATTGCGACCGTGGTTGGTAAACTACAATTACAATCCATTCCCTTGGGAATTTTTATGATTTATCGCAATATTCTAGGGACGATAATTTTTTTCCTCTTGGCTAATCTCATTTACGGGCAAAACCATTTTGCAGAAGTGTTATCTCCTTTTCTGTGGCAATGGATGATAATCTATGCCGCAATTATTGTCGTCATGGGTCAATTATGTTGGTTAGCGGGCTTGAAAAACGCGACTGCAACGGAACTAAATTTAGCTAGTTTATTGAACCCAATTGCAGCGATAATTATGGGATATTTGATTTTAGGGGAAGCTCCTACTTTAGCGCAATATTTAGGAGGAAGTTTATTGTTTGTCGGGATTATTTTGGGTGTTGTTGGCAATCTAGCTGGGGCTAAAATAAATCGAGAATTAGTTAACCCCAGTCCTCGCGAGGCAATGTCAATGGCGATCGGTTTCCGGGGAGTTTAATTTATCTGCATTTTAAAGTAGCTGCAATGGTAATAAACTCAGTCCTGAATGCCTCAATGCAAAAAAAACGGTTTTTTACATAATCTGATGACTCCAGCAAAAGATTTTCGTCCATCAAAGCCGGTTTCTCACTTGTTTCGATTGTTGATTAAAGAATTGAAGATGACTGACTGGATCAGGATTTGGATCTGAGCTACATTTGCATTTTTTATTAAATGGGTATCAATACTCAATAGTTCAAAATTATCAGTGATGCGATCGCTCTTCTCTTCGGTACGAGCTCTTCTTCTCTGTAACCCGATCGCTCTTGAGAGAGAGTGCGATGCTTTGCTTTTTGGTTGGGCGATCGCCAAGTTGTACTATACAGTCCTCTGTCTAAGACGACTAAAAGCCAGAAAAGGTATATCATAACCTTAAATCAGATCATTTCTTCCCCAAGGATATGTTCTACTGCTCGAATCCAAGGTGTTCTAATCCTTTCAATCCCGACAAATCTAAATTTTGTCAAAGTTGCGGCCAACCCGACCTCACGCCTCTATTCAGAAACCGCTACCGCGTGATTCGACAGTTGGGCGAGGGGGGATTTGGCAGAACTTACGAAGCGGTAGATATCGATCGCATGGACGATCCCTGCGTCATCAAGCAGTTTATGCCCCAAGTTCAAGGAACCTCAGCACTTGAAAAGGCAACAGAACTGTTTAAGCAAGAAGCGAAACGACTTTACGAACTCGGCGAACATCCCCAAATTCCTCGATTAATTGCTTATTTTGAACAAGACAACCGGCTTTATTTAGTACAAGAGTTGATTGAAGGGCAAAATTTACTAGCTGAATTAACTCAGCAGGGCGTTTTTAGCGAAGAAAAAATTTGGCAGTTGCTGGCAGATATTTTGCCGATTCTGAAATTTGTGCACGATCGCAATGTCATTCACCGAGACATCAAACTTGAGAATATCATCCGCCGCCGCACCTCGCCCAATCCATCTCTATTGGCGGGTAATTTTCGCAACTCCGCTTTCCGCAGAGGAGGGCGCCGAGAGTTAGTTTTAATTGATTTCGGCGTTTCCAAACAAGTGACGGGTTCGCTGATGAGCCAAGTAGGTACCACCGTAGGAACGCCCGGATATTCGCCTCTAGAACAAATGCGCGGTCAAGTTTTCCCCGGAAGCGACTTGTACAGTTTGGGGATAACTTGTCTGAGACTGCTAACTCAATGTTTGCCAAAAATTGACGGCTCCGATGACCTTTACGACGCGATTAACGGCGGCTGGATTTGGAGAGAAAAGTTGCCCGCCGGTACAAAAATTAGCAGCGAGTTGGCAACTATTTTAGATAAATTAATTCAAGATTATCTCAAAAATAGATATCAATCTGCTGATGAAGTAATCAAAGCTTTAAATCTCTATTCTTTACCTCCCCAACCCCATTTTGTCAAAAGTGGGCGAATTGCTGTAAATTCTGCTCAGACCAAGGCCGCTTTACCTCCCCTCAATGCTTATCTAACCGAAGGAGGAAAACTTGCTATCAGTACCCCGCTCAATCACAGCGCCCAAATCAACAGCAACATCTCTGTAAATTCAAGGGTAAAATCTCACACAACTCCGCCTCCTAACCAGGGAACACCAAAGATTGTTACTGTCAAAAGCAGTTTTGAATTTCAGGTGCTGACAGTAGACAATCGCGGGCAAAAAACTAATATTAAAAGTGGCAAAGCGTATTTTTTTGAAGAAGATATCGGCCGCAGTACAGTCATGGAGATGGTATCTGTTCCTGGCGGTAATTTCCTGATGGGTAGCCCAAAAGATCGGGGGGATGGCGACGAAAAACCTGAGCACCCAGTAACTGTAGCATCTTTTTATATTGGCAAATTTCCAGTCACTCAGTCGCAATGGACAGCAGTTGCAACA
This sequence comes from Microcoleus sp. BM001215392, assembly GCF_036700185.1. Taxonomy (NCBI): domain Bacteria; kingdom Bacillati; phylum Cyanobacteriota; class Cyanophyceae; order Oscillatoriales; family Microcoleaceae; genus Microcoleus; species Microcoleus sp. BM001215392. Next base: position 6,273 of record NZ_JAUBOJ010000375.1, read on the forward strand.
CTACCGGAAATTAAAATATATCTCAATCCCGATGCTCCCCGTTTTAAAGGTGCAAATCGACCTGTCGAGAATGTATCTTGGTACGAGGCGGTGGAGTTTTGTGCTAGACTTTCTCGGAAAACTGGTAAGCATTATCGCTTGCCTAGCGAGGCTCAATGGGAATATGCTTGTCGGGGGGAAACTACGACGCCGTTTCACTTTGGGGAAACTATTACCAGCGAGTTAGCAAATTATAACGGAAATTCTAATTACGCTGATGCGCCGAAGGGAGTTTATCGCTTTCAAACTACAGATGTTGGCAGTTTTAAACCCAATGCTTTCGGATTGTACGATTTCCACGGAAATGTGTGGGAATGGTGCGCGGATGCTTGGCACAATAATTACAACGGTGCGCCTGTGGATGGCAGCGTTTGGGAGTCAGGCGGCGACTTTTCGCTGAGGTTGTTGCGGGGCGGTTCTTGGAACGATCATCCTCCGAATTGTCGCAGCGCGTGCCGCCTCAGATATCAGCCGGATTGTAAGGCTAGTATTGTGGGTTTTCGTGTGGTTGTTTCTGTTGTTTGATAAGTTGTCAGTTGTCAGTTGTCAGTTGTCAGTTGTCAGTTGTTAGTTGTTAGTTGTTAGTTGTTAGTTGTTAGTTATCGGTCATGAGTCAGTTGCCATTAGTCATCGGTCATCGGTCATCAGGAAGAAGGAATCTTTTTACGGAGGCATATTTTACGCTTCATTAGTCCTCAAAATCGGAGGACTAAAGTCCTGACTACAAACACTTTATAAAACAGGTTCGTAGTCAGGACTTTAGTCCGCATCAATCAGAGGACTAAAGTCCGAACGATCAAACAGCAGTTTTTACGGGAAAGAATTGGTTTAAAGCCTCTTCCTTGTAAGGATAAGTTAAAATCAGACGATTCATTAGTCCAATCCTCTTCCTTCCTTTGTCAAGTGCTGTCAACTGTCAACTGTCAACTGTCAACTGTCAACTGTCAACTGTCAACTGT
>NZ_JAUBOJ010000376.1:0-7268 GCF_036700185.1 Microcoleus sp. BM001215392
ATTTGTCAACAAGTGTACCATTTTGTCTATTTATTCGCTAGCTAGGTACTAGCTCTACCTTCTGGATTTTTTGAGGAGGTGGATGCTGATATAGTCGCGCCGTCAGCAATGGTGAGTCGTTGTGTATCAATTCTCAAGTCTCCCGCAGCACCTGTGCCCGTAGTTTGAACCGCAAGTGTCCCTGAACCGCGAATGTTTATGGCTTCTGGTGCTTGTACGATCAGGTTTCCGCCTTTGCCACTACCATTCGTAGACGCAGATACTAAAGATTGGGGCGCTAAGGTGAGGTTGAGGGTGGATTGATTCTGATATGGTTGTAGGGTTAAAGTCCCGGCGGGGGTTTGTCCTTGAGTTTCGGCAAACACGCCCACAACTCCGGCTAAATTCATATTCGAGGCATTTAAGGTGATACTACCACCCCCCAATGGATTGGTGGCGGTATTGGTGGCGGTGGCACTGATGCGGGCGGTGTTGGAGAGGGTTAAGCTGGGGGTATTGACAATAATGCTTCCAGGTTGCCCAGCGCTGCTGGTTTCGACAGAGAGAACCGGGGAAAAATCTTCCACACCAATGCCCAAGTTCATGGCAGTCGAGGCATTGGCTGCAATTGTGCCGCTATTGCCACTCCCATTCGTTCTGGCAAAAACTCGGGCTCCCCTGGCAACGGTTAAGGTGGAGGTGTCTAGCGTAATGTCTCCCGCATTCCCACTGCCTGTGGTTGAGGTGGAAAGTTCGGTTTGTTGGATGTCTAAATTTCTACCGGTCACTTCAATTTTGCCAGCATTTCCTGCACCTGTGGTGTCTGTGGTAATGATGCTTTGTCCCTGAATCGCGATCGTACCGGGAGCCTTAATTTCTATATTCCCACCCGTTCCTTGGCTAAAGGTGGAAGCAGAAATAGAAGTGGACGGTGCCAGGTTAATATTGAGATTTTCCCCGTTGGGATGAGATTGCAGGGTAATATTTCCGGCAGCGCTAGAACTTGCTGTGGTGGTGGCGATGTTGGCTCTATCTTGCAGGGTTAATTGGGGGGTGGTTAGGGTAATATCTCCAGCTTTGCCTTGGTTAGTGGTTCCGGCAGATAGTTGACTGTTAGAACCGACGAGCACAATTCCTCGATCGGCTTCGATACCGATACTGCCTGCCGCACCTGCGCTGCTAGTGTTGCTCCTAATAAAACTATTATTGAATGTGACTAGACCCGGGCTGCTTATTGTTACATTTCCAGCCCGATCGTTGCCTTTGGTATCGCTTTGAATGGAACTGTTATTGAATGTGATATTTCCCGAGCTGCTGACATCAACATTGCCCGATCGACCTGTTCCCCCAACATTCAAGGGGAGGAATTCACTGAGTCCCGGTGGATTTCGTACAGTCACCTGCTTGCTCGTCAGAATGTTAGTATCCGTTAGCCATAAATCTTCCATACCTCTTACCCGAACTGTTCCAGATGTTGAGGAAGAAGATAGAGTAAAGATTTCTAGATTGCTCGCGTTGTTTTTCACTTCTAGGACAACGTTCCCGCCATTTCCTGCTGTTCCTTGCTGGGATAGAGAAAAGGAGCCCAGGAATGGGGAGCGAACTTCTGTGCCTTTAGGCTTGTATTTAATGGGAATTCCTACAATATCCCCACTTCTAGCGATGAGGGAAATCGCGCCTCCCTCACCTGCTGTGCCTGATTTAGAGTACGAGAAAGAGTACAAATCGCCATTGATAAAGATGTCATTGCCAGCAGTTAAGCCAATCGCGCCCCCCTGACCCGCATTGCCTGATTTAGAGTACGAGTAAGAGTCCAAATCGCCAACGATAAAAGAGTCGAAATCGCCAGCGATCTGGATGTCACGGGCAGCAGTTAAGCTAATCGCGCCCCCCGGACCCGCATTGCCATCAAAAGAGATCGAGTAAGAGAACAAAGCGCCAGTGATATGGATGTCATTGCCAGCAGTTAAGCCAATCGCACCCCCCTCACCTGCTGTGCCTGAGTCAGATGACGATAAAGAGTACAAAGAGCCAGTGATAAGGATGTCATTGCCAGCAGTTAAGTCAATCGCGCCCCCCTGACCCGCATTGCCTGAGTCAGATAACGAGAAAGAGCGCAAATCGCCATTGATAAAGATGTCATTGCCAGCAGTTAAGTCAATCGCGCCCCCTTGAGCTGCATTGCCATATTTAGAGTACGAGTAAGAGCGCAAAAAGCCATTGATATGGATGTCATTGGCAGCAGTTAAGCCAATCGCGCCCCCCCGAGCTGCATTCTGAGCTGCATTGCCTGATTCAGACCGCGAGTAAGAGCGCAAACCGCCAGTGGAAATGCTGCCAAAGGAGGTTTCCAGACGAATGTCGCCCCCCTGACTAGGTGTACTTAAAACCGAGTACGAATAAGAGTCTAAATTGCCAGTGGTGATGTTGCCGTTGGTGGCCAATAGGCTAATTGCCCCCCCACCAAGAGCGGGTAGTCCAGAACCCGTGTACGTATAGCTATTAGAATTACGATCGTAGGAATTGAAGTACGCATCATAATCGTCGCCATTCTTGGTACTCAGGGTTTGCCCATTAGTGGTAATTGACCCAGCACTGTTAACATTAATCGCGCCCCCATTGGTGGTCATCCCTTGCGTACTCACATTCCCCGATGCCGCCAACAGGCTAACTATTCCCCCAGCCCCATTAAACGGCTGTAAGGTCACATTTCCCTCCAGCGTAATTCCCGCAGGTACAAGCCCATTGCTAGCATTAGGTACTGCCCCAGCATTGACATCCCCATATGCTAAAGCACTCTGCCCCGATCGCATAATTAAAGCCGAATTCGTACTGAGTGTTGCTGTATCTCGCCCTGCTGGCAACCCACTCGTATCCGGCGCTGTGATGTTGATATCACCCCCAAAGCGAATATTCCCCTTACTTTCGACTAACAACGATGCCCCTGTATAGTTAGCCGCTACATCCACATCGCCATTACTGCTAATAATCGGGTCATATAAGCTGACAAAATTTGCCAATCCCCCCGATACACTCCCCAGCGAAAAACTGCCACCACTACTAAAGCGAGCATCAAGAGAAATCACACCATCACTGATTAAACTCAAATTCCCACCACTCACAAATGGCGTTTGTGTCGGGTGATTCAACGCTAAGATATCGATGCCGCTATTGCCAATAATTGTGAGATTTCCCCCCGATCGAGCCAGAAATGGAGCCACCACAGTATCGCGCACTTTCACGGTATCCTGCGCCTGTAATGTCAAATCTCCCCCAGCTATTAACTGTCCCTGCAAGTCCAGATTGCCAGCCGACAGGGTAAGATGTTTCCCAGTTGATAAATTCCCTTGATTAATAATCGCCGTCGGTCGATCGGCAATGACATTAAAAAACAGCGCTCCCGGACTGACAGAAAGTAAACTACTTGTTTGCGGTTCTGCTGCACTGAAATAGCCAGTATTACCTAACTGTATCCGCCCTGCTGTCGTCGCCAGAAATGACCCTTGAATATCCAAACTCGCATTCCGACCAAACACAATCCCATTAGGATTGAGCAAAAACAAATTCGCCCCACCCAAAACCCCCAACCTGCCCAAAATATTAGAGGCATTGCTGCCCGTGACGCGAGTTAAGATGTTCTCAATTCCAGCAGGATTGGCAAAATAAGCCCCCCTACTTTCCCCCACATTAAAATCACTGAAACTGTGAAATAGATTAGCACCGCGAGTTGCTCCACCATCTATCCGGTCACTAGGAATACCCCGTATATTGACATCGGGTGTAACGACAGAACTTTCAGCACCTAGCGTATTGTCAGGCACGATTTGAGCATTAACGCGATCGCCCCCCATCGCACAGAGTGTCCCAAATATGGCAATAAAACCCCCAATCTTCCAATGCCAACACCGATCGAACCAGTTTTTAGCAATCATAGGTTAATTTCCAAAACAGGTTGAGACATCGATCGCTGGAGTTTCCTTGTGAGCATTATAATCATGCGAGGAAGAAATGGTAGCTCGATCGACAATAATAAATAATGTAGTTAATTGCAAACAAAAGCTAGAGCGGAGTTTAAAGTTCAGGCAGGTTAGGTAGCAAAATCGAGAATGCTGCAAGAGGTGAGTAAAGTTTCGTCTAAAATCTTCAAAATAACCTACCATATTTTAACTACTATGACAAGCCGACACCGCCAATTCCGTGTCCGCCACTTTCTGGTAATTTTATTCCTAACCAGTCTCACCATTTGCCTCTGGCTGAGTCATGTTTCTTTTAATCCTTTACAACTAAGATGGCCAGAAGTAGCAACTGCACAGTCTGCCAATCCCAGCCAGCTCGTACAACAAGGGATCGAACGATATAAAACAGGAGACGCGCCAGGCGCGATCGCACTTTGGCAAACCGCCTTAACCGCCTATAAAAGCACTAACGATCGCGCTAACGAGGCGATCGTTCGAGAAAAACTAGCCATAGCTTATCAACAAATCGGTCAATTCGGCGAGGCGATCGATTATTGGAAAGGTGCGATCGCCAACTATCGCCAATTAGGAAATATAATGAAGGTGGGGCGGTTACTCACAGAACTTGCTCAAACCTACAGCCGTTTGGGGCAAAATAGAGAAGCAATCGCACTTTTATGCGGTGCTTCTAAGGCTGATGAAATTTGCCTTAAAAGTGAAGGAAGTGCTTTGCAAATTGCCCCAAAATTTAGCGATCGCCAGGGAGAAGCGGCGGCTTTGGGAAGTTTGGGAGAAGCGTATCGCCGACTGGGAAAGTACGATCGAGCCATTGAAACTCTAGAGGCTAGCTTAAAGATTGTGGGGGAGATTAACCTCCCAGTTTATCGCGCCTCAGTGCTTAATAGTCTCGGTAATGCTTACTTTAGTAAAGCTCAACTGAGCGAGCAGCGTGCTGATTCTGCTAAGTTCAGAACTGCCGAAAATAAGGCTGATGAATTCATTAAATCAGCTACTGCCGATTACACAAAAGCTTTAGGTTATTTCGAGCGCAGTCTCGAACTAACCCGGACTCAAAATGACCCATCGAGTCAAATGCGATCGCTTCTCAATTTGATTCAACTTTATTACCGCCCCAAATATTTTAAGTTACCCGATCGCACTAATAAAGCAGAGCAAGCGTTGCAAGAAGCTCTTACTCTACTTAATAGCCTCCCCGATTCTCCCAATAAAGTCTATGCAGCAATTGATTTAGCAGAACTAGAACAACCTGTTGATTCTATTAATTATACTTCATTTCAAGCTCAATGTCTGCCGCGAAAAGTCAACGATTCACAAGTTGAGGAACTCCTGCAAAAAGCTGTTTCTATTGCTCGAAGCATTAAAGATTATCGTTCCGAATCATTTGCTTTAGGTAAACTCGGTCATCTCTACGAATGCCGCAAAGACTACAATAAAGTCTTAGATTTTACCAAACAGGCAAGATTGGCAGCAGACCAAAACTTACTTGCTAAAGATAGTCTTTATTTGTGGGAGTGGCAGGCGGGACGAATATTTAAGGCGCAGGGGAAAGAATCTGAGGCAATTGCTGCTTACGAACGCGCGATCGCAACATTAGAAGGTGAGGGAGGTATTCGAGACAATTTGTTAATTACCCAGCGAGACTTGCAATTTAGCTTTCGGGATACGATTACTCCTCTCTACCGTGAGTTTGCTCAGTTAAAGCTAGAGCGTGCCCAAGCGCTACCCGTTGCAAGTCAAGAGTACCAAAAGGAACTCGATTCTGCACTCAACGCGATTGATTCTTTGAAACTAGCAGAATTGCAAAATTACTTCGGCAATGAGTGTGTCTTTACCGTTTTTGAGCCAGAACGAGTTGATGACTTAGAAAGAGAAGACACTGCTGTCTTTAGTTCTATAATTTTGGACGATCGAACGGCAATTGTGGTGAGTTTACCCAACTCTGACCCGAAGGTAAAGCCAAATACTGAAAGAAGATTTAAACGGCTAATCTGGATAAACGATAGTAAAAAACTTATAGAAGAAATCAAAAAATTCCGTATAGAAATTCAGAAATTTTACGATCCTACTGACGCTTTTTTAACACCCGCACAAAATCTATATAACTCGCTGATTCGCCCTTTCGCCTCCGATTTAGACCCAACAAAAATCAAAACGCTCGTTTTCATCCAAGATGGGCTATTACGCAGCGTACCGATGGCTGCACTCCACGATGGTGAGGAATTTCTAGTTCAGAAATACGCCATTGCTACGACTCCGGGTTTGCGTTTGACCTCGCCTAAATCCGTAAACTTTCAAAGTCTGCGGACTTTAGCTTTGGGGTTAACAGAAGCCGCTACTGTTGATGGTGAAGAATTTAAGCCTTTGGCAAATGTTACTAATGAAGTCGAGCGAGTTGTCAATCTATTTCCAGGTAGCAAGAAACTCTTGGACGAACAATTTACTCCTGAGAGTTTAGAGCAAGAACTTAAACAAACGGTTTACCCGATTATTCACATTGCCACTCACGGTCAATTTGGCACTATTCCAGAAGATAGCTTTTTAGTGACTGGTAATAATGAGAAGATGACAATTACTCAGCTAGAGAGTGATATTCGTCGCTTTAGTAAAGGTACAGAGCCTGTGGAGTTGCTCGCGCTCACGGCTTGTCAAACGGGTATAGGAGATGACCGTGCTACCCTAGGTATGGCTGGCATTACGGTGCAAGCAGGCGTCAGAAGTGCTTTGGCTTCTCTTTGGTACGTTGACGATGCTTTTACACAAGAATTAGTCGCTAAGTTTTACGAGAATTTGCGATCGCAAATGAGCAAAGCAGAAGCACTAAAGGAAGCACAGAAAGCGCTGATCGATCGAAACAAGAATATACACCCCGCTAAATGGGCCTCCTTTATCCTGATCGGTAACTGGCTGTGACACTGCTAAACAAATCCTAGACAAGTCTAGACATTTGCTTCTTACTTCAACGGGAGCATGGGAGCGGCTATCCCTCGGTAAGCTTTCACGCTGTAGCCAAACGTGATAAATTCATTGCGGCGTTCAAGTCTCTGTCCATCGAGTGACCACAACTTCCACAGTCGTAGGTTCTTTCTTTTAGGGGCATATCCTGAATATGTCCACAGTTAGAACAGGTCTTGCTTGAAGGAAACCAACGGCTAGCTATGATTATTGCACAGCCAAACTTAAACGCCTTGTATTCCAACTGCCTCCTGAACTCATAGAACCCGCAGTCAGCGATGACTTGAGCCAACTTGTGATTCGACAACATCCCAGATGTGTTCAAATCTTCTACTACTATTTTTGCGTGGTTTTTGCATA
>NZ_JAUBOJ010000377.1:0-7251 GCF_036700185.1 Microcoleus sp. BM001215392
AATAACCAATAACCAACAACCAACAACCAATAACCAATAACCAATAACCAATAACTTTCTTCTGCTATTATTTTAAATTATTAGATTGGAGTTTTGAATTGCAGATAATTGTTGAAGGCTGGCGTTTTATTTATCATTCCTATTGCATAGTCAATCAATTTCAACTACTAGAAATGCTGGCTCGCCCGCGAGGAGAAATAGAACTTTTCCATCGCGATATGCCCTACATAGATGCAGCTTGGGAAACAAAAATTAGTTTGTTCGATCGCCCAAAGGAAACATTACTGCGCAGCATTCCGAATCCGGGAGAAAATCAGTCCGGCGGCGTAACGCTGCGAATGCACTGCCCGTGGGACTTTTCAGCATCCAGCAGCGCCCAAACCTGGGTATTTGCAGCCACAGAATGGGGAGTTATTACTCGTAGTGTATTGGATGCGATCGGCGTGAGGTCGATCGTCCAAACTCCGGTTAATTCAGAAGTAAAAATTATTACACCTTCAGCGTGGTCAAAAGCCGGCTTAATTCGTAGCGGTGTGGAGGGCGATCGCATTGCCGTTGTACCTTTGGGAGTCGATCCTGAGATTTATTATCCTGTTTCGGGCGATCGGCGTCAATTGCTGCGCGAAAGCTTTGGCTGGTCAAACTATTTTATATTTTTAAACATCGGAGGACAAACCGATCGCAAAGGCATTCGTCCTTTATTAAAAGCCTTCGCGGCAGTAGTTGACAAATATCCAGATGCGAGATTAGTTTTAAAAGGTTCTGAACTACTTTATCCGTCCAGAAACGACATTGCCGAAGCCTGCCGAGTTGTGCTCAACGAGGCGGAAAGAGCGAGAGTTTTACCAAGATTAATTTATACTGGCAGCCAGCTATCTTTTGCTCAAATAGCTGAACTTTACCAAGCAGCAGATGTTTATGTTTCTGCTTATTTGGCAGAAGGTTTTAACTTGCCGGTGTTGGAAGCTGTGGCTTGCGGTTTGCCGATAATTTGTACCGAGGGCGGCCCGACTGACGATTTTACTCGATCGGACTTTGCACTGCGGATCGAGAGTAAATTTACGGCTGTGGTAACTGATGGAGAAACCTTATTTATGTTAGCTCCTGAGTGGGAACATTTGACTGATTTGATGCAGCGGGCGATCGAACAGCCTGGAATTGCGGCGAGAGCTCGGGTTGCGGGCCCGGGTTTTGTGGCTGATAATTTTACTTGGGGGCGATCGGTCGATCGGCTGCTTGAGGTTATGGGAGGGAATAAAAAGGGTGAGAAGAAATCTATTTTTGAGCCAATAATTTTGTAGTTTGGGCGTTTCAAGCCCTAGATGGGGAAATAGGTATTTTCCGGCACACGATTTCAAGAGCGGTGCGGCGGCTAAGGTTTATGTTTCAATCCCTGATAGGGTTTTAGGTATTTTCCGGCCATCAATCTCTTGCTTGCCTACTTCTTCGTGCCATCTGTTTCAATCCCTGATAGGGTTTTAGGTATTTTCCGGCATCACCCTACCCATGCGACTGCTGCTAGACCGAGTTTCAATCCCTGATAGGGTTTTAGGTATTTTCCGGCAAATCCATCAATAGCAGTCACTGCAAGTGAGGAAGTTTCAATCCCTGATAGGGTTTTAGGTATTTTCCGGCTTTACCCTGTATTAGTTGACGTATAGATTTTATAGGTTTCAATCCCTGATAGGGTTTTAGGTATTTTCCGGCAATTTTGGTTTATTTTTGTATTTGAATGTGACGTTTCAATCCCTGATAGGGTTTTAGGTATTTTCCGGCAATATTAATGTTTTTATGTGGTCACCAATGGTAGAGTTTCAATCCCTGATAGGGTTTTAGGTATTTTCCGGCCCATTGCCCCCAATTGAGATGTCGGGTTGTGCTGTTTCAATCCCTGATAGGGTTTTAGGTATTTTCCGGCTCCGCGTTTTAGTAAGATGGTTGAGGGCATTTATGTTTCAATCCCTGATAGGGTTTTAGGTATTTTCCGGCAATTGATCGACAAGGAATCAGCATTGTGCCGAAGGTTTCAATCCCTGATAGGGTTTTAGGTATTTTCCGGCTGTCCAATTTTATTTTCGTACTCGATACAGATAAAAGTTTCAATCCCTGATAGGGTTTTAGGTATTTTCCGGCAATCTCGGTAGTACAGTCGATCTAGTATCTCATCGGAGTTTCAATCCCTGATAGGGTTTTAGGTATTTTCCGGCGTCCAACTAGCACCCGCGATCGGATAAAACTATTATGTTTCAATCCCTGATAGGGTTTTAGGTATTTTCCGGCTTGTTAAATACTGGGAAGATGGCAAAAACCCCGACATTTTGTTTCAATCCCTGATAGGGTTTTAGGTATTTTCCGGCATAGTCCAGACTCGATCGGCATTGGCAATATACTGCCGGTTTCAATCCCTGATAGGGTTTTAGGTATTTTCCGGCTCGGGGAAAACAGCGACACTGCTGTGGGATGCTGCTAGTTTCAATCCCTGATAGGGTTTTAGGTATTTTCCGGCTTGTCGAACAAGCTTTTAATCTCAATTTGATTGTGTTTCAATCCCTGATAGGGTTTTAGGTATTTTCCGGCTTGAAAATCTCGATTTGTCGATTCTCAACACATCCATTTGTCGAGTTTCAATCCCTGATAGGGTTTTAGGTATTTTCCGGCTTAAGAGGGAATTAGACAAGTTGGTAAAGCTAAAGTTTCAATCCCTGATAGGGTTTTAGGTATTTTCCGGCGTTGCAGAATCTCGCGTTTCATTCCATTTATGGCGGATTCTGTTTCAATCCCTGATAGGGTTTTAGGTATTTTCCGGCTTGTAAAGCTAAAGGTATCCTAGTCAATCCGACGTTTCAATCCCTGATAGGGTTTTAGGTATTTTCCGGCGCCAACAGGTTATCGACTGTCTAATGAATCAGTTTAGGTTTCAATCCCTGATAGGGTTTTAGGTATTTTCCGGCGTCGGCCCCGGAGATGCTTCCGATAAATCACCTTGCGTTTCAATCCCTGATAGGGTTTTAGGTATTTTCCGGCTGCTACGAACGTGTGGGAATTTCTTACCGCGATTTGTTGTTTCAATCCCTGATAGGGTTTTAGGTATTTTCCGGCCAGAATTAGCGCAGCAAATTGTCTTAATTCTTGAAAGTTTTGCCAGTTTCAATCCCTGATAGGGTTTTAGGTATTTTCCGGCGGGGGTAGATACAGTGATTAGCTCAGTATTCGTAATGTTTCAATCCCTGATAGGGTTTTAGGTATTTTCCGGCTGGCGCATCCTTTATCCCTGGTGGCTTCTATTACAATACGTTTCAATCCCTGATAGGGTTTTAGGTATTTTCCGGCGCAAGCTGATATCAGCGCAGACATACTGCCTGATATCATTGATTGCGAGTACGTTTCAATCCCTGATAGGGTTTTAGGTATTTTCCGGCTCGAGCAGTCGCAGCGAATCTCCGAGTTGGAGTGTCGGGTGATGGGTTTCAATCCCTGATAGGGTTTTAGGTATTTTCCGGCGGTAGGCAAATATTCGCGGTCGGCGATCGGTAATTCAGTTTCAATCCCTGATAGGGTTTTAGGTATTTTCCGGCGATGAACGACTATGAGTTGATGTCGTTTTTTGCGGTTTCAATCCCTGATAGGGTTTTAGGTATTTTCCGGCCCGACGAAATAGTCCCAAAAATAAAGTTCATAGGTTTCAATCCCTGATAGGGTTTTAGGTATTTTCCGGCGTTTTATTCTCGATACTTTGCCACCAACGATGGTTTCAATCCCTGATAGGGTTTTAGGTATTTTCCGGCGCGTTAGCGGGTAAAGTTTCGCCGTCTTTACTAAGTTTGTTTCAATCCCTGATAGGGTTTTAGGTATTTTCCGGCTTTCGCTTGTTGTAATTGCGCACTTTTATATCAAGTTTCAATCCCTGATAGGGTTTTAGGTATTTTCCGGCCTCAAAATTTCCCCGGCAGTGAGACTATTTTGCTACAATGTTTCAATCCCTGATAGGGTTTTAGGTATTTTCCGGCTCAATCTACTTGTGTGCATGGTGTGATTGTGGCAAAAGTTTCAATCCCTGATAGGGTTTTAGGTATTTTCCGGCGCCAAACAGAGATTAGTCGAGCGCTGCTTTTGTTCAGTTTCAATCCCTGATAGGGTTTTAGGTATTTTCCGGCTATCTGTATTTAGGTAAAGCTGGTTTTTCAGGTGTTTCAATCCCTGATAGGGTTTTAGGTATTTTCCGGCTTATTCGACATCGCTCAAACAAAACCGTGATGGGTTGGGTCGAGTTTCAATCCCTGATAGGGTTTTAGGTATTTTCCGGCGTTCCAGTATCGTTGTTTATCCACCATATAATGTCAGTTTCAATCCCTGATAGGGTTTTAGGTATTTTCCGGCTGGAGGCTGCAAAGCTTACAGCGCTGTCCCAAGCGATGGTTTCGTTTCAATCCCTGATAGGGTTTTAGGTATTTTCCGGCTCGCCGCATACGATTTCGATTAAGTCACCAAGGTTTCAATCCCTGATAGGGTTTTAGGTATTTTCCGGCCGCCCGCTCCAGAAGCCTTGGTGTATTTGGTTTTCAAGGTGCAGTTCCGTGAATCTGAAATTAAAGTACCATTCCAGCCCTAGGCTTGTCAATCCCCAATTTTTCATACTCACCCCAAAGACGTTATCCTGTAAAGCTTTCAGACTTTCTGTGAATCGTTTTTTGAGACTGGGGGCATCAAACTCTTGCTGCATATGAGTTTCAGCCATAAAATTTGATACCCCTATTTTAACACCTACTGGTTCACGGAAACTAAGCAAAAAATATTGTGCGATCGGCAGGCACGACGCCACCAATACGTTCAATCTTACCTTGACAGCAGGCGCACAGCGGGAAAAACAAAATACTGTCCTCGTTCGGTTTGATAACTTTGTTCAGGCGCGATCGTAATTTAGCGTATTGCGTCTCAGTCAAATCAGCACACTCAAACACACTGTACTGCATCCACTGCCCATAAGACTTCAGCATTTTGTGAATCTTTGTCCGGCGCTTGTCTTCCGAAATATCGTAAGAAATCAGAATGTGCATATCTAGTACAAAACTAAAGGTGGATATTTGTCAATCTCGCCCATCAAATATTTCGCCAACAGCCGCCCCTGAATCTCAAAAGCCTCTCGATAAGTGCACTTACGTTTCAAAACCGGATGCTTAAACTCAGACTGCTTCTTCTTTTCATACAACCTCAAAAACTCTTTCCGTCCCGTTTCCGACAGTCGCACCACATTACTCAGCGGTTCCACAGTAAAATCATTCGGCGTCAGAATCCGGCGGTTAATCGCGTTCAGAATTACACTATCCGCCACCAATGGGCGGAACTCTTCCATCAAATCAAACGCTAAACCCACGCGGCCGTAGCGCTGCGTATGAAGGTATCCTAAATAAGGGTCAAATCCCACAATATTAATCGCGCTTTGCACATCGTGACGCAGCAGCGTGTAAGCAAAATTCATCAAAGAATTCACCGGATCGGTAGCAGGGCGGTGTCGCGGTTTAAACACAAAGCCTTGCGCGCGAATTAATTGGTTGAAAACTCCGAAATACGCCGCACTTCCAGCACCTTCGTGTCCGCGCAAAGAGTTAATATTGTCAGTTTTGTCAAGTTTGGCGATCGCATTTGAAATCTGCATAATTGCCGAACCTAAATTTAGTTCCGAATGTTCCCGCTGAGTTTGAGATAAACTGGTGCGATAGTTCTTCAATTTTCCTCGAATAAAACCCTGGACAACATGAATAGCTTGCGGAGTTTCCCCCGCCGCTTTCCATTGAGCATTCCGAACGAAAATGTTTTTACTTAATTCCGGTTCCAGCTTACCCAAATAGTGACCAGTATCGGTGATAAAAGTCAGAGGAATTTTCCGCTGAAGCAATTCTGCAACCGCAGCCGGGGAAATAGTCGCCCGTCCCACAATCACCACTCCATCTAAATGAACCAAAGGCACATCTTGTAACGTTTGATTCTTTGCCTTAACATTCAGCCGTTCATCTGTTTTCCCGATAAACACATCATCTTGATTGATATAAAGTGTTCCCATGATTGACTCCAAAATTTATGTATTGATTGTGTTTCGATTTGTCCGCCAGTCCAACCGGGGTTGAAACCCCTGTCTCAAAGCTAAAGTCGGTTGAAACCGACTGAAGAAGTAATTCAATCAGCAGTTACATACGGAAGCATAAAAACCAGTTTTCTTCCTTAATTTTCTATCAAATCACCCGAAACTTATCCCAAAAAAAACTCAGTTAATTTACGCAAGCTTTATCCGTAAAGTCTTCAGTCCTCATAGCGAGGACTTTCGCTGTGAGACAGGGGTTTCAACCCCTGGCGGTTTGGGATCAGCTAGCTTCTTGATACCGCAGAACTTTCTCAGCAGCTTGCGGCAAACATTGCTGATAAAGGCTGCAACCCTGACAGCGTTTGCTATAATGCGCTGGAGGAATTTTGCCAGTTTGCAGTAAAATTTGAATAGCGTTGATAGTTGCGATCGCCTCCCGTCTCAATCCCTCAGAAATCTCCACTAATTGCCGCTGATGTGACTGCGCGTAATATACGTATCCAGTCGCAATAGTTTTCCCCGTCATCTCCTCCAAACACAAAGCTTGCGCGCAAACCTGCAACTCATCGTTATCCCATTCGCCCTTCCGCCCGCGCTTGTACTCGACGGGATACAACTCACCATCGGTTGATTCAATTAAGTCGGATTTTCCAATCAGCATATACTTCTCAGACTTCAGCCAAATCGCCCGAACTTGCCAAGTCTCATCGCGGTTGATTTCGCCCATCGTATGGACGCGATCGTGCAAACTCGTCCCTTCGATGGTATACTGGTTATCGGCGAACTCTCCCGCGCAAGACATCCGCCAGCAGCGGTGAGGACAGTAAGAGTATTGGTTGAGAAGTGCGATCGAAATGTAATCAAAATCGTTCATAAATTTGATAGTTTTTGGTAAGTGTGAATTAACAGTCAAGCCCACCAGTCCGCCAGGGGTTAAAACCCCTGGCTCATAGCTAAAGTCGGTTAAAACCGACTGAGGATTCAATCATTTTTAGACCCGCTAGTTGCCAAGTCCAACCGGGGTTAAAACCCCTGTTTCATAGCTCAATTCGGTTAAAACCGACTGAAGATTCAATTACTTACATGAAATTTTATGCGTCATCAAAACAAGAGTTTTGTGCAGTCCTCTTCAGAGGACTTTCGCTATGAGACGGGGGTTTAAACCCCCGGCGGAC
>NZ_JAUBOJ010000378.1:0-7248 GCF_036700185.1 Microcoleus sp. BM001215392
TTGCCTTGTACCGATCCGGTGCGGTTTGGTGCGGAGGTGTTGCTGGAGGCGATCGACAGTTAATATGCTACAATAAATTTAACTTGAAGATGCAAAGCCATGACACAATCTATTCAAGCAAAAACACTGACACTGCTAGATGTCGAAACCAAATTTAATTTTCAACTTTGTGAAGACGAGCAATTCTTCCGGGAGTGGATTGACGATTTACCAGAAATTACCGATGACAAAAAGCGATCGCTCGACAACGTAAAAGCAGGTTATATCAACAGTGTCAAGTACGCGATGCTGGAAGATACGGTAAAAATGGTGGTACTGGCTCCCTTGCTATTCTTAGCAGATTTTTACTTGACTCCCTTTCACATAGAGGCAGAAAAATCGGTGGAACTGACTATTGAAGATGAAGATATAATTGTCAGGGGCAGCATTGATGTCCTGCTATTGCTGAAATCTTTTTGGGTAGTTGCGATCGAAGCCAAACGCTCTCAATACTCCGTAGAAGCTGGACTTCCCCAGTTACTATTTTATATGCTGAATGACCCCAGTCCAGAACAAGTAACCTTTGGGCTTCTGACAAATGGCAGCAGCTTTCGATTTATCAAAGTTACCAAACAAGATACACCGCAGTATGCCGTGTCTAAACTTTTCGATATTGCGAATCCCGGAAACGAACTTTACGAAGTTTTTCGCATTTTGAAGCGACTAGCTGGTATAATTTCCAGTAACAAGTCTTCTACTTAAATACATAATATGGAACTAGATTCTGAAAGTAACAATAAATTCACTAAAGCTCACTTTGACTTTAACAATTTGCCCCAACTCACCAACCCTTGGCGACAGCTAAATCTGCAAGGAGTAGCTTTAGGTTTGATTCGCTTGCCTGCTGGCGATGGCTACACATTTACTCACAGCCACGCAGAACAAGAAGAAGTTTATATTGTAGTTGAAGGCAAAGGTCTGATGGTGGTAGATAGGGAACTATTGAGACTTGAGGGCGGCGATATTGTGAGAGTTTCTCCCGCAGCAAAGAGCATTAAAAGCTGCTGATAATACAGATTTATTTGTTATATGTACTGGAGGATTAGCCGCTGGTTATCCCAAGCAGCCCAACGCGCGCTATCTGATAGATGATGGAATTCCCGATTATGATGATGTTCCGCCTTGGTATGAGGGAAACCCCGAAATTACCGAGAGAAATGCGCGATTAAAAGAAAGGATGTTGAAAGCTCAAGCCAAACGAGACAGCCAACTGGAATTACAATGAATGAAAGTTCTTTTTCCTTACCCCCAGAATGCAAAATTCGCCAAGCATCGGAGCAAGACATCAAATCAATTAGAAAGTTAGTTTGGAGCGCAAGACTCGATCCGACTCAATTGCGCTGGGAGCAATTTTGGGTTATTGAATGTGATGGGAAATTGGCGGCTTGCGGACAATTGCGGAAGTTTGCGGGCGCGCAAGAGTTGGGTAGTTTGGTGGTGGCGAAGGATTGGCGCGATCGCGGTTTGGGCATTTATCTGACAAAACATTTAATTCAACAGGCTACAGAACCGCTATACTTAGAATGTTTGGGAAAGCGACTCGCATCATTTTATACTCGCTTTGGCTTCGTAGAAGTTTCCGTGCAAGATTTGCCGCAGTCGCTTAAATTCAAGTTCGGTTTGTCTCAGTTAGGTAAAACTTTATTTAGAATTCCGGTAACAATTATGCAGTATCAAGCAAGTTCTTGATAATTATGACTTTTATGAATTTGAGATTCTGAATTTATGAATTGATTTTAACTTCGATCTGTTAAATAATTGCGATTACAGGCTCGGTTCGATCGTTCGGACTTCAGTCCTCATCAGATGAGAGGACTGAAGTCCGAACGATCGAACCTATGAGTCGCGGAGGGGATATATATGGATGTTCCGGATTGACCGATCGACTTTGCGTAAACTCAGGATTCACAGCCTGCGCTAGTCCAGTTGCCGAAATTGGCACAGCTACCAGTCAGATGAGTAGGCTGAAACTATTGATAAATCGTTGTTTCCAGGCTGACGAGTGTCCTGTGCCAGTACCAGACGATAAAAGTGTCAGGGCGATCGCACCAAACACATTCGATTCCTGGGAAATTAGTAAGTGTCAAGCAAACGAGTCACAACCGATTCAAAAAAAGCAACCCCAAAAATAAAACATCTTCACAGCAGCAGTAATGCGGAATCAGCCAAGCAAAGAGTGTAGATAACCACATCTACCCTTGAGGTAAATCCCACCCACGGCTCAACCACTAAATCGTTAATTCAATACCTCGGAATTGCCGAATTTAAACTCCCGCAACCGCTTCTCAAATCCCTCTTACATTTCAAAAATTCTTGGGCTTCGATCCGGATAAAAGAAGGAAAGACAAGAACAATGAAATATCAGGACAATCAATCAATCTCAAGCGAGGAAATGCAGCCTCTAAAATAGCAGAAACCGACAATTACACATCCATTTATTGTAACACAACAGGAGTAAATATTATGTTCAACGTAGTCAAAGCTTTCGGCTCTATCTTCTCCACTCAAGGATACAGCACAGCCAACAATCTGTTAATCAAAAATTACGTCAACACCAACTTTAACTATTTCAACGAAGAAGCAGTCGTCGATGAATCGATTTACCCGAATCAAACAGGTCGCGTCCGATTCCAAGGTAGCTGGTGGCCCGCACGGTGCGATCGCCAAATCACTCTCACACCCGGAGACACGGTTTATGTCATCGGCGTTGACAGCATCACTCTGTTAGTTTCGCTCGTTCCCGCAGACTAAATCAGAGCTTGAAAAATCAGGAAATGCAACCTTTCAAATAGCATACACAGGCGATTAAACTTCGATATATTTTAACACAACAGGAGTCAGGGAAATGTTTAACTTAGCAAAAGCTTTCGGTTCGATTTTTTCTGTTCACAGCTACAGCACAGAAAACAATATGTTAGTGGACAACTACATCAATACCAATTTCAACTACTTTAACGAAGAAGCAGTCGTCGATGAATCGATTTACCCGAATCAAACAGGTCGCGTCCGCTTCCAAGGTAGCTGGTGGCCCGCACGGTGCGATCGCCAAATCACCCTCACACCCGGAGATACTGTTTATGTCATCGGCGTTGACAAAATCACTCTTTTAGTTTCCCTCACACCCGCCGACTAAACCAGAAAGCAATCTAAATTTTTTCACTGTTAGAACCCCGACTTCTTGAAGAAGTCGGGGTTCTGACTATTCTGTTTTTTAGAAATTAGGAGACGGCGCCGTGCCTTTCGTCGTGTCAACTTAAGGTAGAACCAATAGTCCGACAGGGGTTGAAACCCCTGTCTCAAAGCTAAAGTCCTCTAAAGAGGACTGAAGAACTCATTAGTCCTCTTTAGAGGACTTTAGCTATTAGACAGGGAATTAATTCCCTGTCGGACTGGCGGGCTCACTAGCGGA
Organism: Microcoleus sp. BM001215392; assembly: GCF_036700185.1. Classification (NCBI taxonomy): domain Bacteria; kingdom Bacillati; phylum Cyanobacteriota; class Cyanophyceae; order Oscillatoriales; family Microcoleaceae; genus Microcoleus; species Microcoleus sp. BM001215392. The sequence continues at coordinate 3,449 of NZ_JAUBOJ010000378.1, forward strand.
CTTGGCGGGCTGACAGCTTCAGTTGACACAAATGGGCAGTCCGTGTCCCTACAATATTATTATCGAATATCGCGCTACAATAAAATAGCATTTTTGAGAGCTTGTTTGTTGGGGCGATCGCCTATTTGAGATTCGCTACTTTCTGGACTTGTTACCGTTGTTTCTGATGCTTTAGCGAGCGGCGGTAATGGTTCGAGCAGTTTCGATTGAGCTTCCGCAATTGCAGGATAATTTTCAGCCCAGGATGAAATCGCTGCTGCAAGGACATCGCTGTCATCGGATAAAGGTTCAATTAGCTGCGCTAGTTCAGTTAATTGTGCCGCCGAAAAGAGATTTCGCTGTTGAGTTAATAGTTCTATCAACGAGTCAATCTTTTGTTCGGGGACTGACATCGATTCGCGTTGGATTTTGTGAATTGTTTGCCGCACAAATTCTACAGACAAATCTAATAATTGTGCGATCGTCTCTAAATTCATTCCAAACGTTATCATCCGACGAATGGCTTCTAACTTTGCTTGCCGCTCACCTTGTTCGAGTCCTTCTTCTAAACCTTCTTGCTTGACTTCCTGATAAAATCGAGTTTGTCTGAGTTCGCTTAAATTCAACATGGCGGCAATTTCCTCGCGGCTTTTTTGGGGGAGTTTGTAGACAATGATTGTTTCGATGAGGTTAATTAAATCGCGTAGAACGATCGGATCGGATAACTGTTGGCGGGCCATTGCGATCGACTGCCGTGCTTGTTCTGCTGCTGTCTCTGCTGGCTCGATTACCAGTTTAACAACTTTCACTCCCAAGGAGCGATCGGCAGTTTCTGGCAATTCATCGAGGTAAATCCGTTGCACCCGCTGACTGGTTAGGAGTTCCTGAAATTGCAGCATCTGTTCGTGTTCGATGCGACGGCTGGGATAGATGACAACCACGCGCCAAGGATTGACGGGTTTGTATTGTCGCAGATAGAGAAAGAGCTCGCCAAAGATGCGGTAGTACAAGTCGGCATCGGGTTGAAACTGAACTTCTGCCAAGTAAAATGGTTTTTCCGGTGCTTCGGTTGTGGGCAGAAATAAGCCATCGATGCGGAATGCCAGTTGTTTGATTTCGCGGGAGGTGAATTCGTAGGCGGTGGCTTCGTCTGGAGGGCGATCGATCAGTTCAAAGAAGAAGCTGGGAAATTCCTGAAACAGGCTGTAGAAAATGGTGTCTGTTTTCATGAGTTGTCGATGCGAATCGAAGATGGGTATTTTACCATCTAAAGACAGAACTATGACGAACCGATCGCCTTGTTGAATTTTTTCGTAAAGGCGATCGGGGACTTCTAGCTTTTATCTATTTCACTCGTCTCATCTTTCTGCAATGCTGTCAAAATTTGAAAGCACAGCTTGAGCAGAAACAGCAGAAATCCTGCGTGGGGATTGAGGCAAGTGGCAACGCCCACCACAGCAAACTCGGTTACTTTGAGCCATTTTTTCTTATTTGAAATCTTCATGTTTGTCATCTTTGTTGAAACTCTCAACAATCTGCCAAATGCAAGATAGGAGGCTGGTTCAGGTCATGTCCAATGGCTTGCAATCTTCTGTCCAAGTTCTGTTCAGGTTCTGTTCAGGTGGCTATAATCATTAAAAGGCTGAAATAGGAACTATGACTGGACAGGTGGGACGATCGCTCAAACTCTCGACTACAGGAATACAAAAAGCAAACGAGTCACTTGCAAACTCATTTGTCACCAAATCCGATCTGGCAGCCCACATCAGCGCTACCCGTGTAAACAAGAAAGGATCTTCTCAAAAAAATACGGTTGGCATTTCTCGGACAACCATTGACGAATTTTTTGATGGCACTCCGAAAAGCGCCAAAGTTTTCAAAGAAATCTGTGCTGCGTTGAAGCTGAAGTGGCAAGAAGTTGCTGATCTGCCGACCGCTCTCAAAGCAACAACGTTGTTAACCAACACCCCAACAGTATCGGGATCAAGCCACACTGGTGATATTGATGCGTTGGTTCAGCAAGTACGATCGCGCCTCCACGATGACATCCAACGCTTGCACAGCACCATGCCGCTTTGGGGGATGGATTGTTGGGTACCGCTGGGTGAGTTGTTTGTGGATGTCAACATTCTGGAGGAACTGAGTAGTAGTCGTAAGTCGGAAATCCATGACTTGTCACAAGATTTCATGAACAATCCCAGCCATCGAGGTTTAGATCGCATTGGCTTGGGTAGGGAACAGGAACGAGTGTCAGGCTTAGAGGTGCTGGCGAAGAATACAAACCTAATGGTGGTGGGCAAACCGGGTTCGGGCAAAACGACATATTTGCAGCGAGGGGTAACGGAGTGTAATGCAGCGAATTTACAAGCGCACCGGATTCCGGTTTTGATTAAACTGCGAAATTTTGTCGAGGATGGACGTGAGGCTTCCTATGCCCTAAAGCCTTATCTAGAGAAGTGTTGGCAGTTATCAGATGCAGAAACCTTACTCAAGCAAGGTCGGGTGCTGGTTCTACTGGATGGCTTGGATGAGGTGACGGGGGAGAATGGGAAGAATATCACCAAGGAAATTAAGAAGTTTGCTCGTGACTATCCGCAGGTGCAAGTAATTGTGACGTGTCGAACGCAGAGTTTTACTGGCGAAATGGACTGGAAATCTCTACGATTTCAGTTTGTGGAGGTGGCGGATTTTAATAAAACGCAGGTGCAATTGTTTTCAGAACATTGGTTTAAGACGGTGATGGGGGATGAGTCAGGAGGATTGGTGAAAGCAGAGGAGTTTTTAAAACAGCTTTTTTTGGAGTCGAATAAGCCGATTCGGGAGCTAACAATTACGCCGATTTTGCTGAGTTTGACCTGTGCGGTGTTTTACAAGACGGGGAAGTTTTACTCGAAGCGATCGAAGCTTTATGAAGAAGGGTTGGAGTTGCTGCTAGAACAGTGGGACAAGTCGCGGGAGATCGATCGGGATGAGATTTATCGTGATTTGTCGGTGGAGCGGAAGCTGGAGTTATTGAGCTTTCTGGCAGTGAAGAAGTTTGAGCAAGAGCAATATGTGCTATTTGAGCAGGCGGAAATTGAGGGATATATTGCGGAGTTTTTGGGGATTGGGCAGCGGGATAGTCGAGCGGTTTTGGAGGCGATGGAAGCACAGCATGGGTTGTTGATTGAGAGGGCACAGAAGGTTTGGTCATTTTCACACCTGACGTTTCAGGAATATTGTACAGCTTACTCCTTTGCAAAGATTCATAGTCGTAACTCAGAAGGCAAAGCAACATTGCAAGCACTAGCTCGTCATGTTAATAAGAAGCAATGGAAAGAAGTATTTTTATTGACTACAGAAATGTTGGACAATTCCAATATTCTAATATTAAACATAGAATCAGTAGTCCAAAATTTAAGCGCAGTGGGTAAACTTACTGCTTGGTTTAACTGGGCAGATTTCTCAACAAATAAAGCAATAGGAGATTTTAAACCTGTTATAAAAAGAGCGGCAGCTATGTATATTGCTTGTGCATTGTCTCCAGATATTATCCATAATATGGCTCTGGGAGACTGTATGGATTACCTTTCAAGATTAATTGATCGCATAGCACATTCTGACGATCTTAATGAGGTATTGAGAAAGTTCGGTACCTTAGGTGGCAATCGCGATCGCCCTAAAAATACAGTAATTTATTTAGCTCAAGAACTTGTGCCTATGATTCATGAATTAAAAATTTTTAGTGCTGTCGATTTTGATAGCTTAAAAAAACATTTTCATATGTTAGAACTTGAAAGGCCCAAGATTGATAGAGTTTACGATCAAGAATCATACAATAT